>CAYMEI010000063.1:0-3800 GCA_964389605.1 uncultured Candidatus Saccharibacteria bacterium
TCTGTTGTGTAAGCTATATGAGCTTTCTGTTTCTGGGAGATTTTGGGTAAAATACATTTCTTATTTACCAAGTAGCACGATAATAGGAAATACCACCACCGCATTAAATATTCTACTGATTCTACTAAAGTCTTTAATAAGTCTGTGAAGCCATTCCATCCCCATATTCTGCATAATCTCAGGTGCCCTTTTTTTATTGCCTGACATATAATCAATTGTCCCCCCTGCCCCAATTACTACCCTGAAGTCCAGATAATCTGAATGCTTCATGATCCAGCCCTCCTGCACAGGAGGAGAAAAACCAACCAGCAGGAAGTCTGGGGAAAATTCATTGACCTGCCTCTGTATCTCAGTAAATTTATCATCTTTGCTTGATCCGGAGAATCCCTTAATTTTTATTGATGGGTAAGCTTTTTCAATTCTAGATATAGCATCTTTGTTATTCTTTTCTGATGCCCCAAGCAGAAAAACCTTAAAACCTTTTTCAGCACAAACACCTGCAAATGTCTCGGAGAAATCTACCCCTGATACTTTTTCTATCCTCTTTCTGTCAAAAAAAACCAATAAAAAGCTGGGCAGAAAGTAAATATATCTTAAAAACCATATTTTATGGTATGTTTTTCTTAAAAAATGTTCTGCCCATACAACACCAAACCCATCAGGAATATTCAGATCTGATCTATTAAGAATCCGACTAAACTCCTGATTTTTATTAGCATGGACAAAGAATTCGGAATAAGGGGTAAAAATAAGAGTTTTATTACCTTGCTTGATTCTCTCTATGGCAAACTGCACCACCTCATGCTTACTCAATAGATTAACTCTTGTGCCCAGTATACTTGATTCCCTTAACGCCATACTATTAAATTACACAAACTGTATATTTTATAACCAAAGAGAGCTATATACACTGTCTACATCATCAAGCTCTTCCAACTTATCTATCAGGTTTAAGTTTTTATCTATGATCTCCTGATCAAATTCCTGAAGGGTCAAGGGTTTATAGGTAATCTGGCTGCTTTCAATCTCCATTCCTGATTCCAGAATCAACCTCTCTGCTTCCCTGAAGTACTCAAAACCTGTTTCAACAAACACCTGATCTGTATTCATATCATACTCCTGAATTGGCAATTCTATTAAGAATTCTTCTATTTCCTGGTTTGTCTTACCTCCTTTATTAAAAATAATTTCACCAACCCTTGAAAAATCAAACATTACTGAGTTTGCTGTCCCCAAGCTACCTCCAGACTTATTAAGTATCCCCCGCACGCCGTTAACAGTACGATTATTGTTGTCAGTAGAAGCTTCTATTATTAATTTTACTCCACCTATGCCGTAACCTTCTAAGATTATATCCTGAGTATTGTCTACACCTTTCCCGGAAATCGCATTTTCTATATTAGACTTTGGTACCCCTGCTTTCTTGGCTTTGTCTATCGCAACTTTTAAAGAAGGATTAAAGTTGGGGTCAGGGTTGGTTTTTGCAAGAGTAGATACTTCTTTAGTGAGTTTACTGAAAATCTTCCCTCTTTTTAAATCGTTAGCTGCTTTCTGACGTTTAATTGTAGACCATTTTGAGTGTCCTGCCATCAATTGTATCTTAAAATATTCAAGAAAATAAAAAGGGGGCACCCCTTTCTATTGTTATTTTATTCTTATTTAACTTATACTGTGCTATTATTATCGTTGGTGGCTGATCCTGAGGTTTTCTCAGATCTTACACTGCCGACCATAAGTTCTGGCATTATTATATATGCCAGTGAACCAGCAGTCTGGGCCAGTGCACCCACTATGGCTATCCAGAAACCAATAGATATAGAAATAAACTCATCAGCACCTTCGGTTGTTAAATCCGGGAACCACGCAAATAGCATAACAGCTAAAATTCCACCTCCTGCCAAAACACTAAGAGCAGCTATGTATCTAATATTAAGGAATACAGCTGCCAGTATACCTATCAAACCAATTACACCTGCAATTGCTGCCAGAATCGCCCTCTCGGAATATTCATCTACAACAGTGTTAGCTAGGGATTCCATAAAGGTACCCAGATCATCTGCCTTGCCAGCAAAACCTATCAGGCTACCTATTGATAAAAGAAGTGCTCCTGTAATGGATGTAATTACAAAAGGGTTTTTGATATATTTCATTTGTTTTTATTATATTCAAAATCAGGCTACATAGTAATGATGGAAGAGAATCAACATTATTGACTATAATTGTATATAATTTAGAAACTGATCGTGAATATACCCACTGACATTAAAATTGAAAATAGGGGGCACCTTAGGCAACTAAGAAAAGATAAAAATGTCATCTTAAACTTTTATGGTCAAGGTCTAAATCCTTTGACATTTGCCCTATCTTTAAAAGAAGGCAAAAAAGTGTACAATGAGTACAAAAAAAGGAGTGTTTTAACAGTTATAGTAGAAGGAAAAGAGACTCCTGCAATGGTAAAAGCAGTAGAATATAACAAAGTAACCCTAGAGCCTGTTCATTTTGATTTGATTAAGGTAAACCTTAAGAAAAAAGTTGATGTTGATGTAGATATATGGTACATAAACGAATCGCCTGCTGTAAAGACAAATGTAGGAGTTATGGATCTGGTTAGAAAATCTGTAACAGTTAGGGCAACTCCAGAAAAAATACCAGAAGTAGTAAACTTTGATGCTGAATCTTTGGCTGAGGCTGGAGATAGCATACTAGTCAAAGATTTAATATCTGATAAGTTTGAGATACTGGATGATCCAGAAGAGCCAGTTGCTATTATATCCAGGGTTAAGAGCCAGGAAGAGCTTGAAGCCACAGCAGAAGGGACAACGAAGGAAGGTGTGGCAGAAACTGAAAATACAGAACTTGGAGAAGAATCATAAAAACTCATAAAGTGTGGATAAGATCAAAGTTGGTTTTATTAGATTAGACAAGGCATTTGTTCTTACTTCATTTTTTTTAATATTCATCCTGATTACATTACTTATTTATCTCCCAACTGTTGCATCGGGTAATTTTACTTTTTTGTCACCAGCACTTGTTTCGTCTTCAAAATTAATTGAACGAGCTGAACACAAAACACAACTTACAGAATATAAGCTGGGGCAAGATACTATTTTAAATCTAAGAGGCGTATACTCAGATATCACAGAATCGTTTAGACCGCCGCTTGCCTTAATGGTTGATAACGACTTTAGTGCAAGACCTTCCATTGGTGTAACCAGCGCAGACATAGTCTTTGAAGCAGTCATTGAAAACTCAGCAACAAGATACATGGCTGTCTATCAATCAGAAAACCCTTTTGAAGTTTTGCCAATCAGGTCTACTCGTGAATACTTTGGAGAAATTGCTTCTATGTTGGGTTTTAATCTATCTGCTCTGGGGTTTTCAGGCGTTCCCGATAATTTTATTCAGGAAAAAGAGATTAACTTTATTGATATATCAGACAATGATGAACTGGGATTCAAAATACCAAGGAAGCCGGATGCAAGTAATCTTGGTGTATTCTTAGAAAATGTCAGAATTAACTTTTACGAACAGGGTGGCTTACTGCCTGCAAAGCAATTTTTTGATTACGAGCCAGAAAGATTTGATACCAGTACCAACATACTTGATCAACAGGTGGATATTGATATACCCTACAAAGATTTTGCCCCTTACAAGGTAGTATTTAATTACCTGTTAAGAAGTAACGAATATGTCAGGTCAGTAGGTGGATCAATAGATATAGATGGACTGACAGGTAATGCGGTAACTGTTAAAAATGTACTGGTACTACAAACAGATATTCAACAAATACCTGGGGATAT
>CAYMEI010000063.1:3810-6050 GCA_964389605.1 uncultured Candidatus Saccharibacteria bacterium
ACGAAGAGAGGAAATTATTATGGGAACTGGCTCCGGCTATCTTTTTAAAAATGGCACAAGAACCGAAATTTTTTATGAATTTAAGGACGGCGAAATATCCTTGTCTGATAGTACTGGAAATCCTGTTAGACTTGCTAGGGGTAAAACATGGGTAAGTATAGTTGACTATAGCACCCCAATCAGAAGTAACGAGAAAAGGTAGCCGTTGCTTTATTTTTGAATTTTTAAGACTAGTGTATGCTTAGTCTTAAACAAATGACAGACAAAGGTGCTTAAAAAAATCAAAAGGCAGAAAGGAGGATTAACAGAAACAGATAGCCGAAAGAGTGTATAATACATGAGTCATAATAATGATACCAGTAAATTCCAGCTACCCGGTATGCAGGAATTGATGGATGCAATGACAGATTCTGTGTTTCAGATTTACTCTATAGATGGAACTATGGTGGCCACAAACACAGCTTCAGAAAAAATGTGGGGGGCTCCAAGAGATTTAATGGTTGGCAAATTTAATATGATTAAAGACCCTGAAAATAGAAGAGTTGTAGATATTGATGATATATTTGAAACAGTAATAAAAACTCAAAAACCGTACATACTCCCAAAGCTTGTTGAATACGACGGAACAACAGTTGATCTGGTAAAAGGAATGGGTAAAAAGCGATGGGTACAAGTTGGATACTATCCCGTAACTGGTAAAAATAAACAGGTAACCCACATTGTAGTTATGCATAAAGATGTCACAGAGGAAGTAGAGGCTGGCTTAGAACTTCAAAATAAAGCAAAGCAAATTGAGGCCCAGAAGAATATAATAAAAAATCATAAAGAAATGCTACACTTAATGTCCTCTCCTCTTATACCATTGTCAGAAGGAGTACTGGCTTTATCTATTGCAGGAGTGGTAAACAGAAAAAGAGAATATTTTCTGGTTGATGTGCTTGCTAGGGGGTTTAAAGAGACTAAAGACAGTGTATCAATATTAATTATAGATTTTACCGAGCTAAAAAGCATCAGTAAAAAGGCAGGTCAATTAATAGCAGGATTGGCAGGCAAAACAGAAGAGAATGATTTTCAGATAATTTTGACTGGAGTATGTGAGAAGATTAGAGAAACAATAAATGAAGTCACCAAAAACCCCAGAGTTATGGTTAGTAGTCTGCAGGCTGGTATCGCCTATTCTATGGTGTTTGATAAGTAGTATATTTTAAAAAAGATATGAATACGGACTAGTTAATCTTTGTGGACTATATTGTAAAAAATATGTGGTTTTAAGCTCAAATCACACAAGCTCTACAGTAAAATTATTGTGATTTATCTTGGTTTTCAGGAAGCCTCCTGAATAGTTCTTGTGTAATAGCTCCTTGAAACTCATTAACCTTGGCTAATAGTTCTTCCAATTCTTGAGCAGATAATGTTTCTAAACTTGTCATCTGTGCTTCAATGTCACCTAATTTTGGCTCTAATGCATATGAGCTAGCCTTCTCTGGTTGTTGACTTGGTTCGCCGGTATCCAGTCTCCTTAAGTGTTTTTCCCTTGCTTCAAATTTTTTCAAGTATTCTTCAGCTCTTTGAATCCATAGCCTTAGCTCTTGAGGAGTTCTGTATTCCAACAGAGCTCTATAAACGTTTTCTAGTCGAGCTTGATAATAACCAATATTACCTGATGTCGCTGAATCAGGAGGAACAATTTTTGCAGATGCCTTGTATGCATCTGTCAGGAGTTGTCTGTAATACTCAGCATCGCCCCCCCCGTGGGACTTCATTTCATCAGCAATTAAAGTAGCCGCTTTTTTGATTTTTACTTCAACACCTTCAGGTATTCCCAAGGTTGGGTCACCCTCATCCTTATATGTGTTTGGGTCAAAAGGATTAAAATCTACCATCATCCCTATTATAACAAAAAATTTATTTATTATCAATTAAGTGAATGTCTAAAATTCGCAATTTTTGTATTATAGCCCACATAGATCACGGTAAGTCAACACTTGCCGATAGATTCTTAGAGATCTGTAACCATGAGCTTGCCCGTAAATTAAAATCAGAATCACAGATGCTGGATAGCCTTGCACTGGAAAAAGAGCGGGGAATTACAATTAAACTTGCACCAATTCGCTTGCTATATAACTATGATGGAAAGTGGGATGAGCTGGCGGGGGAGTATATTCTCAACTTAATTGACACACCGGGCCATGTAGATTTTGGCTACGAAGTTTCCCGCTCTCTTGCATCTGTAGAGGGTG
>CAYMEI010000064.1:0-6019 GCA_964389605.1 uncultured Candidatus Saccharibacteria bacterium
GGGTAGTTTATAGTGGTTGTGTGCCAGTGGTTTGTGGGGGTTGGTAGTACAAAAAAGCTTCTTCATATGGGGTTTAAAAAAGTTAAAAAAAAGTTTAAATAAAATCAGATGAAGGGTGTAAGGTATTTTTTAGTTTTTCCTGTTTTCAGTTTATTTACTGCTGGTTCTGTATTTGCAGCAAACAATTTTAACTCTAACAATAAAGAAATAAATAAATTAAATGCAGCTATTAAAGAAATAGCTTCATTTGCCCCGGAAAGCCCTCTGATAGATAAATTTAATGAAGCCAAAGGATTTAGCCTGCAAAACTTATATACTGTAAATCCCGAGATAAGCAGGTTAAGATATGAAACCTGTGAAATTATATACTCCGAAAGGAGCACAATTCTAAAGGAAAGAAATGTCATTGTACAACATATGGAAGAAGAAATTGGCAAGGCTATTAATCTGGGGGTTGATAGTACAAGTACTGACAAGGCACTTAGCAGACTTAAAAATCTATCTGCCAGTCAGAATTCATTAGATGAGATAAGCCTTACATATGATCTGATAAATCAGGAACTGAAAGATTTGAAAAAAGATGTAGAGCAGAAAGAGATAGGTTTACAGATAAAATCATTAGAAGAATATATAAAATCTTTTAATGAGGTTAAAGACTTTTTCAGTGAATATAATATTTATCCCGATGAGATATCTAAAATTGATCAGCATATATCAGAAATAGAAGAGTTTATATCCAGATCAGATATAGGACTGGAGGAGATTAAACTAATATCAGAAGAAAAATCTGAACCTTTAGCTAAATATACATCAAACAGGCAATCACTGGATAAAGATTACCTAGCAAAAAGACAGGGTTGGGTTGATAGTTTTGCTTCTGTAGATGCCCCCAGCTCTCCAAAACCTTCAGGTGAACATGCCAAGCAGATACTGGTAGATTTAAGTGATCAGAGAATGTATGTGTACGATAGAGGAGATCTTGTTCACTATGCTCCAGTTACTACCGGTAAGAATGGTTTTGGAACGCCCCCGGGAGAATACAGCATACTTAACAGAGTAAGAAATGTTACTCTTCGCGGAGATAGAGCTTTTCCGGGTCAGAATATTGAGTATGAGGTAAAATCAGATATGTGGATGGCTTTCAGATATGATGGCTTTGGTTTTCATGATGCATACAGGTGGAGAAGTGTATATGGTGGTCAGGATTATACATATTCCGGTAGTCATGGATGTATAAATACACCTCTGGATGCCATGAAGTTTATATTCAGCTGGGCAGATGTTGGTACATTTGTAAAAGTACAAAATTAGTCAGCAATTACAGGCCACACAGCAAACAAAAGCATCACGGTTCCAGTTGCAGCAAGAATCCACCCCGAAACCTTAAGCCCTGACAGAAAACTTTTTTCTGAACTGTTGGAAATAATAAAGACTTTCCTGATTTTATCCTTAGATATCATAATGTCTTTATACCCCTGAACTGCGCTACCCTCTTTTTGTTTTTTGTTATCCATTGCAGATCCTAAAATAAACAGTTCATCGCCCTGCTTAATTAAGTATTCCTTAAAACGCATTTTTTTGTTAATATCTAAAGATTCGCCACTCAAGATATTATTTTTATCCAGAAAGTCTTTAATATTACTAGGAATATCTTTTAATATGCTGGATTCCAGTTCGTAAGAGCTGGATATACTGATACCTGCTTTTTTTGCGTCTATTAATACTTGTCCTGTTGCGTCTTTAAGATAAAAAAAGTCTTTGCTTTCTTTGGTCTTTATTGTTTTCCATGTTCTAGGTCTGCCTTTTGTCTGGTTTTTAGTATATTCTTCTACTGTACATTTATAATACAGGCAGTTTGTCTGAGTAAAGGGAGACTTATATAAATAATTATTAAAAGGTTCTGCTGTTCCATGCACTTCTACAAGCCCCATTGCGATAGATCGCACTTTGGAGGCAGGAAGATCCCTGATTATTCTATGTGTTTTGAAAGCAGAAAGAGCCAGCATTAAAAACAAAACTCCAGACAAA
This sequence comes from uncultured Candidatus Saccharibacteria bacterium, assembly GCA_964389605.1. Lineage (GTDB taxonomy): Bacteria > Patescibacteriota > DYJS01 > DYJS01 > CAYMEI01 > CAYMEI01. Next base: position 2,029 of record CAYMEI010000064.1, read on the forward strand.
GCTATGCAAGCTAAAAATATAAGGGTTCCGGTGTCTGGCAATTCAGTAAATTTATAGGTATTATATCTATTATTCAAGAGAAATTAATGCCTGGAATCGAGGTACTGGATTACTTATCTCCATCAAAAACAAGTTAGCCTGAAAGACAGGGGTATTTTTCAATTCTACACTTGCCAAAGATGAAATAGACAGACTGCTGGACCATAAAGCAGCTTTAGAGGGGAATTAGCTTCGCTACTATTATATAATTGTAGGGGCGGGGTTCTCCCGCCCTTAATATCCAGTTGTGTTATTACTGTAGGGGCGGACCCGTGTTAGTCCAACCTGTTAAGGTTCTGAGAAGGGGAATTGCTTCGCTTCGTTTACCATGCTGTGTTTTAGTCGCCTGCTAAGGTTAAGGGAAAGACAATCCAGAATTCAAACCAGTTCATAAAAGATGGGTAGCAGAGAGAACAAATGCATAGAGTAAGAAGTGTAGAGTTCTATGGAAGAACTGTGATAAACTTATTCAGACTTTAGTAGCTAAACTCTAACTGTGTACTATTAGACTTTAGATTAAGGGGTTGGTAGGGGGGTGGGTTCTGTAAACACATAATCCATGCAAAGGGTTTGTCAATTTAAGGGGTGAGGTGGAACCGTAGGCTATTTCTGATTATTCTGGCAAGGTTCAGCAAGTTTAATTTACAGAAACTGTGCTGACTGCTATAATAAAGTAGATGACAAATGTTGATAATCTTTTCGCCCGAGTTGATGCTACACTAGAGACGAGTTGATGCTACACTAGAGAGGAGCAGAGGAAGGAAGGCTTTACTGAACTGGTCAAGAGTCTAGAAGAGCGATTTAACGGAGAGACTCCTTATAATGTCTACGAGTATATAAAAGGGGAGCTGAAGGTAAAATTTGTATGGATGCCACCTTTTTTAAAAAGCACTAGAGAAAAAGAAGAGCTTATTGCAAGCTGGAGCGATTGTAAGCCCAAGCTTACTTACAACTTAGACTATCCCCTGGATTCTATGCACTTTACTATTGAATGGAGTGGAAGAGAGGGCGATGAGTTAGTGGTGAGTATGGATGATATAACACACAAAGGATTTTCAGAAGATGAAAATGCTGATCCTGACGACCCATCTCTTCCAGATCCAGAAGGTTGGCGGAAGTACACAATTGAATCTCACAACGAGGGGGTTGTGATAAGGAAAGGGGGTTATCTTTTTCTGGTATTTGAAAAAATTAATACTGTTCCTCAGTCTGAGGAGCCACTCCTTACAGGGAGACAGCTCCTGCCTGACGGAGACGGAGATGAGTGAGTTTTTGTGAGTATATTTACCTGTTGTGTCTGGTTCTGGGCGGGATAGATTTGATAACCAGATGCTATTGGCCGGGTCTTTATTCGTGTCAGATTAATCCTGATCTCTCAAGGTGGTTTACCAGAAATTCCTTCTTTTCTGGGGGCAGTCTTATTTTGTGTGTTAAAAAGGGTGCTTTGTTTTTAAGGGGGTGTACAGTCTGGAGTCAGGTGGTGTTTAACACAAGAGGTCTAACAAACAGACGGGAAGGGCTTAGAACTTAAATTTTCTTGCTATTTCTGGAACTCCTTAATTTTCCTGTTAAAGAAATCTGAGAATGATGAGTACATAAGTGCCACCAGCCCAACCAGAAGTGCTATCCATCCAAATCCCACACTTTGACCATGATCTCCATCCGAAATAGATGTCAACCCATTTGAGAATACTATCCAGTAAAGAAGAAATAAAAATTTACCAAGCATCAGGGTGGCTACAACTGCAGAAATCAACTTAACAAACCTGTACTGCTTAAGTGCAACAAGAGGAACAATTGCAACAAGTAGCAGTATCAAAAACCACTGATCAAACAAGGATCCGTCAATATAATTAAAAGACTCGCTATTGTCATTATTATCGGTACTAAAGACTGGTAAGAACATGCCTATCAGAATAAGTACACATCCAGAGATGCCAACCACCTGTTCCACATTTAAATTTAAATTTATTTGTCTAGGAGTGCCTAAAGATGTCTTTTGTTGATTTGTGCTTGATGTGGTTTGGGCAGACTCAGATGATCTACCTATTTCAGAAGTCTGACCATTGTTATTATTGTGTGATGTACTTTGTTTATCTTGTGTATCCATATCTGTCTGAGCACTATATCTTCTTCAGGGATGGCAAGAGAGCAGGGCACTTTTGTAAATATAAAAAAACTGCAAAGTAGTACAGAGATTGATATCACTAGATACAGTATATTAAGGGTAAGTAAGTGACCATTTACCATACCACCTTTTCACCAGTTTTCAAATCATACTCTTCTGCTAAGCCTCCATTTATCTCAAGAGCATATTTGTATGGTGAGTCAGAAGTATATCTTGGACACCTAGGTGCAGGAAGGTCACACGGTACCATTGTTTGAATATCAACCACCTCTTTTTGGCTGTTGATAAATAAAATATCCAGATCAAAGTTTACATTCTTCATCCAGAATGCCCCGCTTGTGGTGCTTGGAAATACAAAAAGCATACCCTCATCTCTATTCAGATTATCCAGAAACATTAGACCCTGTCTTCTGTCTGCTGGTGAAGAAGATATCTTGATATTAAATTCTTCATCTCCAATTTTTAGCGGAGTATCAAAATCTATTTTCACCTGCTCTTCTGATGCAGTATTTTCCTGTTCTTCGTTATCTTCAGTTTTCAGGGGTTTAAAGTAAGGGGAAAGCATTGAATATATATAAAATCCTAGAATTAATCCTACTACTCCCAGTATAATAAAATAAGTAATCTGTCTCTGCTTAAGACTCATGTCTCTCCATGCAGGTATTCTCATCCATTTTTATTGTAAGATTATTTCTGCAACTCTCAATTTTTATATTTTTATCTAAAAATAAACTGTGAAATCCGGTGTTAAATTAGTTTTAGACATTGTTATTGGGGCAATTATACCTGTTTTTATTCTGGGTAACTTTTCGTCAGATAATCCGCAAAATAATGTTATTGTATATGTTACTACAGCCTTAATACCTGTAGCATGGGTTTTTTTGGATATATTTTTTATAACAAAGCGATTTAATTTTATTACAAGCTATGTTGGATTAAATGCTGTAAAAGATGGACTTCTGGCTTTCTGGTTTGTGGATGGATTTTTATATGCACTAAAGGATTCCTCTGCCATGATTTTAAGTTTTTTAATATTTACAGGATCGCTTATACTAAGAAAACCTCTACTGAAGTTTTTTCTTGTTCAGGTACTTGATCCGAATACCAAGCAAAAACAAAAAGGTCTACAGGAATTAATAAGTAAAAAGAATGTATTTAATAGTATTATGTTTGCCACATTCCTGATTTCTCTAGAAAATGTTTTAACTGGGGGGCTTAATTTTTTATTAAATTTTAACAATGTAACTGCAGAATTTGGGTCAGAATCTTTTAATGAACAGGTGGCTGGTGTAAATGCTATAACAAGAATAATATTCCCAATAAGCAGTTTTGTGTTTTTTGGTCTGGGATTTTTTGCTATATTCAGAAGTATCTACAGTAATCTACCGCAACCTCAAGGAAAAGAGCAGACAGAAGTAGACTTCTGGGAGCTTCTGGAAATGAAAAGCAAGTAAGAGGCATAGACATAAAATCTGTCACAGGAATGGTTATTTAGTTTAATAATTCTTGACTGGTCCAAGTTTATTCTCAGTGTTGTATAATTCTATCCTTCAGGAATCTTACAACATTTGCAAAATTAGTAAAGCCCCTATGAATCCTACTTGGAATCTTCCTGACTACTTTCCAGTATAAGCCACTATAGCGTACACAGCAGATTTAATTACGGAAGAATCTAAAATAATTGAACCACTTTTGCCAAAACCCTGCATACAAACCAGACCACCCAGATGGAGTAAATATAAAATAGAACAAATGCATAGAGTGAGAAGTGTAGGGTGCTTATTTTAAAATCTAGGTCTTTTATCGCCTGAAACTGACTTACAA
>CAYMEI010000065.1:0-5927 GCA_964389605.1 uncultured Candidatus Saccharibacteria bacterium
TCGTCGTCAGAAACTTTACCGCTTTCAACGAGGGATGTCAGGGCATTGGTGGCATAGTATCTTACATATCCATCATCAGCCCACAGAAGCCAAATAAACTTATTAACCAGTTTAACCTAGCACAGAGAGGGTTAGCTTTGTATCTTCTCTTCCAGGGATTGAGAGTGTTGTGACCAATATTCAGCAACCGGGACACTTCTGCTGTTTTTTTTCTTTTTATCAGAGATAATTTCCATTGCTCTACCAGTGCAGGTCGTTTGAATATCTCATAGAGATTTCCAATTACTTCAAACTCAGAGTGTGTCATTAGTGAAAGGGGTATAATAAATTCACTGCTTCCATCTGTAAGCCTCACAAGATATCCTAGCTGAAGCCTCATGACCTCTCCGTCTGTCACCTCTGTTAGTATTTTACCCATATGCTTCATTTCTAAACCAGTATCTGGATCCTCTACACTTGTATCAGCCATAACATGAGAATCATCCCTTGTTGAATCTACTGAATAGTGTATATTCCCAAGCTTAGGAGGTACCCCTGCTAATACTTCCTTCAGGTACTCCTCAGGTAATCTTCGTACTGCTTTTCTACCATCGATGTCGTCTATATTAAATCCTGCTTCTCCCCCATCTGGTGCATCGTGATTCTCTGCTCTTTTTAGTCTAGAGATTGTCCTGCCATCTCTATTTAATTATAAAAAACTTCAGAAAATGTGCATTAAGCAAAGTGCATATACAGTAAATCTGCAGTTATTACGGTTAAAAATAAAAAAGGGTGGGAGAGATCCCACCCTAGAGTTTTATTTTGTTATGTTTATGTCTGAACTGGACCCAACGGTATTGATTGATCTAAAAGGAATCCTACTTCAATTATATCATCAAGATTTGCCCCTATTGCTTCAAATGCCTCCGGGCTTAATCCTGCCACTCTTGGAGCTCTACCTCCTTCATCAAATACCGATGAATCTTCTACTCCGTCATTATTGCTATCAACTACAGGAATCTGATCTGGCTTATAAGTATTTTTTGGATTTGTAATTCCATACTTACCTAAATCTGCGCTTGATGCATTTGGACAAAGATTTTTCCTGACATTTCCACTTCTATCAAAACATGTTCCCGTCCATGGCGCTGGCCCTGCTTCTGCAATAGAGGCTACAACCGATTTACCCGTTCTCTTGTTGGTTACTAATAATTTTGCTTCTTTGTAACCTCGCATAGTGGATAATTTTTCTTTGTTGGATGTATCAACAGATCCATCCCATCTCCACTCTACATATGGCCATCGCATGTTCACATAATACTTTTCAACTTCCATGCTGGATGGTGGGTAAAATGCTCCAACGCCTGCAGATCCATAGCTTGCCCCTGCAAACCCGTTTCTGGATGTTTCAGATGTACCACTCCTGCTGTAGTGTTCATTTTCTATTGATTGGAGCATACCCTTCCAGCTGTCTTTGACCTGATTGGCTTTGACTACATTTCCTTCTTTCTCGGCAGATTTCCATTGAGCATATAAATTTGCCAGTTCTTTTAGTTTTGCCAGTTCTGCATCATTTACAGGCAAGTGCTGTTCAATACCTACTTTGCCTGTTTTTTCAGGAATTTTAATTGTTTTTCCATTAACATTCAGCTCCTGCGAAGTGTTGTAAACTTTTTTAGATGGTTTTTCTGCTCCTGTTACCACAGGTTCAAAGTAGTACCCATTATCCGGAAACCATGATACGAGCTCAGTAACCAGCCTGAAATATTCCCTCCTGCCCCCTATTGGTGTATTGGGTGCCTTGAGAGTGTATCTGAATTCAGCATTTTCTCCTGGCTTAACTGTATCTTGCATAAAAGTACCCAGTCTGTCTCTGGAAACCCATGTTATTGGATCATAAAATACGCTTCTTCTGTCCGGGTGTGCTTTTCCTGCTAAAAAGTCTCCACATACAGACATATTGTAAGAGTCATCTTTTTGTATGTGTGGGCTACACGAAGATGCCCAATGAACATTCCCCCTGATACCTCCGTATTTTCTCCATGTAAAATTACTATCATTTCTTAAAATCACCCAGTGCTCTTTTCTTTCCCCTGGTTTCATTGGGAATCTTGGGTCATCTTTAATTTCTGTATATTGATTAATACCTGTATAACCAAACTGTGGTGCAGTAACTGATGTCTTAAGAGTTATTTCCTCCCCCTGCATCCAAGTCACATATTCTACTATTGGAGTGAAATACTCCACAAACTCACCTCCTGCAAAGGGGGCTACAACAGTAAATTCAAATGTACCAATTTGACCCGGGAATACTCTTTCTTGTGTAAGTATTGACGCCCTGGTCATGTTTTCCCACTCGCCTTCCGTATAAAACTGAGAAGCTCTATCATATGGACTGCTCGTGGCAATTTTTGACAATACTATATTTGGATTACTCGGGTCATTTCTGTTCCATGTAGCATTCCCTGTATTTTTTATATTAACTCTTGCCCTGTATGGCTCTCCTGCCTCCATTCTTTGTGGAAGTGGCGATACGCTTACCAGTTCGTAAGAGTAATTTGCTTTTTCTGTTCTAAATCCAAAGCCAATTTCAGGTGAATTATTGATCCATTCTGTCTCTCCTGCCAAAAGCCTGAATCTTTCAAAAAAGCTTCCTTCCCTGGTAGGAAGGCTCATATAAAATCTAAAAGTACCTGTTTCGCCTGTTTTAACTTTTGGCTCCTGCAGAGTTGCGGCTCTGCTTGGAGAAACCCAGTTACTAGATGCAAACTCACTACTGGATCTTCCATCAGAAAGTCCTAGGTAGACTGTTTTCTGTGGATTATTGTCACCCCCCTGATCCCAGATGGCTTTTCCTGTGTTTTTAAGTTTTACTTCAACTGAAACACTCTGTCCTCCAACCATATCTACACTTCCTCCGTTTGCTATAAACTCATCTCCCAGCTGTATAGATTCAACTGAATAACCATAGCTGGATTTAATATCCATCTCAACTGGACTCAAGCTAAAAGGTGCCACATCCAGCCAAGTTACCCCCTCAACAACGGGTACAAAAAGCTCCTTTTTCATGTTATCAGACTGAGAGGTACCCGGTACTCTGGCAAAGAAAGTAAAAGTAGCTGTTTCACCTGGTTTAACCTGCTGTTGATCCATCTTTGTAGGTCTTGAATCACTTATCCACGATAAAACAAGATTATTTGGATTTTTATTTCCATAAATACTTACCCTGTCCCGAGGTTTATAAGTACCCAGACAAAGCTCTCCCTGTTCACATTTTGCTATTTTTGTTTTTTTGTTCCAGTCTACGGTGCCAGTATTTTTAAAACTCATTGTAATCCGTGCAATGGTACCTGTTACAGGTTGCCCTGACTGGTCAAGATATTCAACTCTCACGCCAGTCTGTTCTGCTTTGTACTCATCTTGAGCACTTGCCATCCCTCCGTGCCCCAAGGCTGTAAATCCTGTTAAAAAGGAAAATAAGCCGGCAAATAGGGCCCCCAACCAAGATATTCTTTTTTTGGATTTATTTTTGTTTCTTTTCATTGCTTTGCTTTCTTGTACTTAATTACTTAATTAAGATTTCTTAGTATTGTAACATAAAATAAAATCATGGTCAACTATACTATATTTCTTACCAACCAGTGTATTATCTGTCTTTCTTGCTTCAGTCACGGGTGCTACAACTAACTCGGATAACACAGGGACATATGTTGCCCCTGTTACTCAAAAAGTTATTTTATTACCCGCCTGTCTAGCAAATCTACCTTAGAAAGAAGGCAGCACTACACCAGAAGCCCCCCACTACACTTCACTCTTAACCTGCAAATCACCACTTGTGGCAACCATAATCAGCAATCAGCTGACACTTTTAACAACGGTTTTTGAGCTGGTTTTTGAGGCTGGCTTTGAGGAGGATTGAAACCGGAGAAATGTAGCTCTTTGCTCTATGCATACTTAAATTCCAGATAAACTTGTCACTGGAATATTAGTATAGTTTAGTATAGTGTGTATTATTTATATTTCTTTGGTGCAACCCTACTATATTAATTTAATAGTGTGATGTTTACAGATTTAATTAAGCTTCCTAGAGAGATAACAAAGGAGGAGGTGTTTAAGGACGGTTCGTGTAGAAAATTCAAGCTGTCAATCAGCATGAGTGCCAATATCTTTAACCTTCTTCTCAACAGTAATCTGTCCCCTATCAAACTCTTCAGGTAACTGAATATGCCCTGCCCGAGCTAGTATTTGGATAAGTTCATAAACCCTGCCCGAGCAAACACCTGGTTCAAACAGAACCCTCTCATCGTCTCTTGAGCGAGTAAGGTCAAGGGCAAGTTTTGCATTGCTCGGATTGTTTGCAACATCTGTCAGGATTAGTCCAGAATTATGTGCTGTAGATACTGCAAGAGATGCCATTGCTAGACCATAGTGTGGATTGTCGCTTTTGGAGAATCTAGCCACAAGATTAGCAGCTTTTGACCAACCGAATTGTGAAAACGGGATTACACATTCTACACCAAGCAGAACATCCTTTAGGGGTCTTTTACCTCTTATACACTCGGTTATCTGATTTACTTTCCACAAAAATGCCCTGATTGCAGTAGCAATATATATGTATTCATAGCTGTCTGCTGGACAATCTTCATTTGGTGATACCTCTATTTCATTCCACACATTTCTCTCATCTGGATCAATAGCCTTAAATTGATCGATACAGGTCGCAAAATATTCCTTCTGTTCCAGTATATGTAACATATTCAATGGATTTGTAAGCTGACTTAGACCCCGTGGCTCTAGCGTTCCCTTGTCAGAATATCTTTTATCTTCAAATGGTATAATCCCCGAATCTGAGAAAATTGCATATACTAGCGGGGCAAAAATATTATCGAGTAGTCTGTCTGTTATTTGTCTTAACTCGTTCAGTGCAACTGAAGATCTCATATCCATATTCTCTGTATCATTACCACCACTACTATTTAAGATACTGTCTTGTAGTTGTACCAGTATTGGACTCAGTATCTGTAGATCAATCAGATCCTGCGTATTAAAACGGAACGGATGTATACCATGCCTGGCATCTCTGAAGTTACTAATATTGAATGTAAAGCTATCACCTCCCCACTCTCTGCCGTGGTTCTCAAGTGCAACACAAGAAGTCAGCCATCCCCTTACTCTCTCTTGATTTGTGCGCTTATCACTGACACTGCAGTAACATGGAATGGATTCTTTAGCCCAAAAAAGCATACTCCCAATAGTAGAGTATAAGTTAGAATTCAGACCATTTACTGGTATGGACACGGCCAATTTCTTTATTTCATCACCGAGATATCTGTTCTCCTGAATTCCCCCTTCTTTTAAGTGTATGAAATATTCCAGAAGGTTAACTAGTGCTTCAATTGCACTATTTTGTACTGATAATTGGTGGTGCTTAGGATATGCTGAACTATAGTACTGTAAGTTTAACCGGATATTATATATCTGCTCGCTGTCTAATTTTATTTCTTTGCCAATCACATCATGAAGACTAACACTCTGGATAATATCAATAATCTCTTCAATGCAATCTCTAATAAAACCTTCTGGGCCTCTTGTAGGTAGCGGTTTCCACTGTTCGCCATTTTGGCTTTTCAGGGGGATGGAGATGGGTTGCCTTGCCTTTTTTTGAACATGCCTCTCAGGGGTAACAGACTGTCTTGTCGCCCATAATCTTTCGATGTCCGACTTATAGGTTACTAGGTAAACCAAACGCTTCAGGCTCGTCAGATAAATGTTGCATCTTATTTATTACTATCTTGGGGCTGTATTATTAAGCACCTCTCTATAATTATACTTAACTGCAGCAACTAGTCAAATAGTGCAGAGTATAATACCAATAGTACGCTTATCCAGCCTCACCCCATCGACTCATACCTCTTCAACCCCCTCTTCCAAACATACCAGTTAAGGAA
>CAYMEI010000066.1:0-5654 GCA_964389605.1 uncultured Candidatus Saccharibacteria bacterium
CGCCTGAAACTGACTTACAAGCCTTGGCTTAAGAAAACCAGAGAATCCTTTCTGTTTTTTCCTAGATACAAATGTCTTTGACAGATTTTCTACTGCTATCACCTGCTTCTGATTTAAGCTTAACCTTTATAAAAAACTGATTAAGGTTTCAGTAGAATGGAAATTCCCCTGATGGTTTTTTTAGGATTTTTAGTAATTTACATTCCTGTATTTTTTATTTCTGCAATTACAGGAAGCAGATTTTATTTTTTGGGTAACACTTCAAGAATGATCACAAGCTCATATGTTTTATTAAATATTCTATCTATACTTGCAACACTAACAATATTACTAATTTAAAACAATGCTCAGATACAAAGAATTCAGTAAAGAAAAAACAGAAAAATATCTGAAAGCCCTATCTTTGGGTGTTGATGGTGACGAAAGAATCTTAAAGGTAGTACACCTGCACCCGATATTCTTTTTAAAAATAATTGCCATTTTCTTTCTTTTTGGCATTTGTATACCCATCGGAGCATTCTACTATCTTAATTTTATAGACACCTCAATAATAAGCTCTCTGGACGACCTAGGGAAAGATTTAATACTTGTTGGTTTTCTGATTTACTTTGTAACCATACTCACTTTTAGTTATATAACATGGATTGATGATTATTTTGATACCGGAATAATAACTAACAGACGGGTTGTGGATATTGATCAGACTGGATTATTTGGGAGAAAAATCACGCAGATTTACTTTGAAAATATACAGGATGCAACAGCAAAAAGAACGACCATCTGGCAGAATATCTTTAATTATGGAACTGTTAATATTCAAAGTGGAGGTGAAAAAGTAACCTTTTACTGGAAGAACATACCAAAAGCATTTGAGGTTGCAGGGTTCATGCTTGAGCTTAAAAATAAAAGGTTTGAGACTACCCCCGATGATGGAATGGAATCAAGACACACAGGATATGGAAGAGTGCCGGTAGAAACTGAAAATACAGATACATCAAGTAAGCAAGAATCCCAATAAGTTAAATACTTATATTTTCTTAATAAAAACAGACTCCAGTAAAAGAACAACTCATATTCTAAAAATAAGAACTTCTAAATACAAAACCTGAAATACCGCAGATCAACAAAAATTAAGCAACAGCATGCAATAATTGAAGGAGTCCTTGATATACTATTAAAATTATCCAGAGAAAACACCGTAAAAACAATTATCCCGGGTGAAATAAAAAAAGCCAGGGCATACTTCCATCCAAGTTTAAATTTTAGCATAAAGACCGATATAGGACTAAAGTTTATTGCCAAGTCTGGAAGAAGTGTGCAGGATGTTTATGTTGTTTGCGATAATCCAGACACAATTGTTAAAATAGTAGACTCATTGAAGAGTTAAAACAATGTGTCTAAATAGAAATTCAAAACCAGAATAGAAAATGTAGAAAGAGTAATCATAGCTTCTCAGAATCCAGTTAAAATAAAGGCTGTTGAGTCTGGATTTAATAGAATGTTTTCTGCTACTTTTGAGTTTAAGGGGGTAGAGTTAGAGTCTGGTGTCAGTAATCAGGCATCAGGTAACACAGAAACTTTTAAAGGTGCACTAAATAGAGCCAAAGACGCTCAATCAAAAATAACCAACGCTAGGTACCGGGTTGGGATAAAAGGTGGGATTGAAAAAGTAAATAATGAGGTGGAAGCTTTTGCATGGGTTGTGGTAATATCAGAAAATATAACAGGCAAAGCCAGAACCAGTACATTTTTTTTACCTCAAAAGTTAGTAGAACTTATTGAAGCTGGAATGGAAATGGGGAAAGCCAGCGACATTTTGTTTAATAAAACTAATTCAAAGCACAAAGGAGGAACAATAGGAGTACTTACTGAAGATGTTATAACTAGAACAGGCTACTATCAGAAGCTGTAGTTCTTACACTTATTCCGTTTAAGAATAGCGGGCAGGGTTATATGTCTTTAACTATGGATTGATGTCTTGAACTATGATCCATCTGATTACTTGATAGACTATGATTAAAGTATTGGGTTAGTATTTAAAGTCATAGTTTTCATTCAATCAGACGAATCATGGTTCAGGACTCAAAACACCTCCTGCTTCTGTTTTCTCATCACCCTCTTAAACTCCAGACTCCTTGCTCCAAAATTAATAAGTAAGCCGATCTCCAGACTGTATGCTTCCAGATAGTTAATAGCTTGAGCAAGGTGAATATCTCCTAGCTGAGTAACTGCTTTTATTTCAACCATCACAGTACTTTCTACAAAAAAATCTACCCGCCTTGATCCAATATTCCTAGCCTTGTACTGTAGCTCCATTTCATGCTCCCTTGTAAATGACAACCCTCTTTCTTCCATCTCTATTGATAAAGCTCTTTGGTAAATTACCTCCTGAAAGCCATTGCCTAAAGTTTTATGTACTTCTATTGCCGAGCCAATAATCCTGGAGGTTAAATCAGAGTGCTGGTAGTTTCTGTTGGTGTGAGTATCTATAATCATAACTAAAGAGAGTTTATAATTATAAACCATTAAAGATAGTGATTTACTGAAGTGAGATTATTATTTGTGTTGGGTGTTTGTTCTGAACTCTGAATTAATGTTCTGAACTGTGATTAGTGTGATTACTTGATAGACTATGATTAAAGTATTGGGTTAGTATTTAAAGTCATAGTTTTCATTCAATCAGACGAATCATGGTTCAGGACTTTGAGATTGATTTCACCCCCCAATAAAAAAGTCCTCATCAATCTTTTTTATTTCATAGCTGGTACTGGTCTGTAAACCTACTGAGTAGTCGTACATTAAATCTACAAGATCGTTGCCGTCAATAAGAATTATCTTGTGGTGTGCATCGCGCGCTTTTTTTATTGCATTTTCATCAAATGTTGATGTTGTCACAAAGATACCCTTGGTTGTATCGTCACTCATTGCACCAATAAAATTACGGATATCAATTTCACGCACCCTGTTTTCATTATACCTCTTTGCCTGGATGTAGATTTTATTAAGCCCTAGCTTGTCTTCGTTAATAATCCCATCAATGCCCCCATCTCGTGATTTTGGAGTGTCAACAAAATCACCGTATCCCATCTTTATCAACAGTCTTGATATCACTTCCTGAAAATAGCAAGCATCAATCTCTTTCAGCTTCTCCAGCAGTTCACTTTTTACCTGTGTTTTTTCTGTCCAAAACCCAGGTCTATTAACTCCTGCGGTGAGGCGCTTTCGCTTTGTAGCTCTTCAGTTTCATTCTCTTTTTTACTCTTTGTAGCTTCTTGATGAGCAGTAAAATCCTGATCATTTTTTACATCTTTCAGGGTAAGCTTATCTGCTCTTAACGCCTGCCTGCCTTTTTCTGTAATCTGCACCGTTCCACGACTTGGATACTGTACAAATTTACCCATTTTCAGGTAAGACTTCCCCCACCCGATACGATCAAGGAGTACATTAGCCCCTGTGCTTGTTTGCATGCTTAGTAAATCCTGCGGCAGGTTTGAGTAGTACTTATCACGGACAGAAACCCCTAACTCTCTATGATTCAGTGATTCTTTTGTGCTTAAAATATCCAGTATGGGTATAAATGTTTCGTGGTACTTAGGCAGGTTCATGTTTTCGGGTTAAAACTAGATTAATCCACTTGTTTTTAAAGATAAAGGGTTGGGGTGTGGGTTATGGGATGTTACACAGACTATATCCCAGTAAAATGGATATTAATATATTCAACCAGCTTTGGACCCTCTAATTTGTCAGTTGCAGGATTCGTTCTTACATAAAAATCCTTTCCATCTATATATACAGGCTTATTTAACTTTTTACACTCTACCAATAGAACTTTTCTTCCATTCAGTGGTACGATTTCATAATTTATAAGGCTAAAAAATTCTTCCCCTATAGCTGTTTTTACTTTATCCTTAAAGTGTAATAAATACTTATCATCTGACACATAATGATCCTTTTCAATGCCCCATATCTCCCCATTATCTTCAATCCCAACTAGTAAGATACCTCCTTCTTTGTTAAGAAACCCAGCAATATTCTTTAATGATGAGGCTTCGATATATTTCTCTTTCTTGCCAGTCTTGATGTCAGTTGAGAATGTTTGCTTGAATTTGGTAGTTAAGTTTTCGCCCTTACGGATATAAGATAATACCTTATCTTCATTGGTCAGGCGGTTTAATACATCTAAAGTGTTTGTTAGCTTTTCACTTATGGTTATTGCGTTCTTTGGGTTTAAAGACAGGTCTTTACTTAAAGTGTTTATGACCTCAGTAGTATTGTCCATTAGCCTGTAGCTTGAAGTGATCTCTTGCTGGGTTTTTAGAGGAGGTAGAGCAACCGTGAGCATACGCAGATCGGATATAGAAATGGTCTTTATAATTATCCCCTGTAATATTGATTTTAAAGACAGTTGACCTATGTCAGTTGCGAAATACCTTTCCAGATACTCTGGATCAACTACTTTTTTATTTATTTTTAGCTGGAAAAAATTACGATGCTTCTTATCAAGTTTAGCGATATTGTAAAAAACATTTAAGTTTTCGGTCTTAGACACATATAAATACTCTCCAGGTGAATCTTCTTTAAATGAAGTTCCGTAGAGTTAATTTCCGTAGATATATCGCCCAGAGACTTCTTGCTGAATTCATTGTACCGTGTTTGAATGTTCCGTATTTCCTTTATTGATCCTATAGTTAGAAAATCCCCTAAATTCTTGTATATTAACAATAGCACCTTCACTTAAGTTATCTCTGTCTATACGACTTAATAAGTTATTATAAACCACTTTGTCATCATCAGTTTCATTAAAAGAAGCAACCAATATCTTACTACTATAACCTTGTTTTGAGATGACTACAATAATCGAATCAACCGATGATACAGGGCGTAGAACATTCTTTGGTGCTTCTATAAGCGCATAAGTATAGTAGCCTTTACCTTGAAGATACTCCAAAAAACGCTTACCCATACTATGTAATACTATACTCAAATCAGTCCCAGCCACCAAAAACCCATTATCGTCAAGAGTTTGTAAGAGTTTGTAAATTTTTAACCAACGTTCATTTATTGGAAACCCCAAAGATTTATCTCTACCTGAACTAAAGTCTGGTTCGGCAATAATTAAATCATATGTTTTTAGATTTATGTGATAAATGATCGATTGTTCTTATATAGTTCTTACTATCTGAGTAATCATTCAGACCAAATATCCAATCAAAATCATGGCTTTTGTCGGCATGCTTATCAAGAGACTCATCTTTATAAAAAAGAGGGGTTTTACTATTGTCTATGAAATGTGATATAAATCTTCTTGTAATGGGCTTTATCATTTTATCAAAACTCCTTTAATGCGCTTACTAAATCTCTAGCCCTAATCTTGTAATTTGATTATTTATCCAAGCCTCCGCTTCTTGTTCGTCTTTTTCTATTGCCATTTCTACGCCTTGCTTGGCGATTTCAAGGAGGGATTTTGATAATTTCCTGTCGGCAAATGATTCTTCAATCAGTTCTTTGATTTCCTTTTGGTTATCTTCATTTAAAATAGGAATTATGGTTGTTTTTACTTGATCCGGTCTCCAATGCTTGATAATTGATCCGCCGGCGTATTGCTCGATTTGTTTTTGAACAACTACGGAATTTAAAACAAGCGTTAAGTATTC
>CAYMEI010000067.1:0-5653 GCA_964389605.1 uncultured Candidatus Saccharibacteria bacterium
GATCACAGCTCTCTTAGATAATGGATACCACAAACAGAGATTAGAGAAAGAATTACAGGAAATATATCCTGAAATACTGACAAAGATTAGAATTAAGATTACTCCAGAACCTTCAAAAGACAATCCAGAATTCAAACCAGTTCATAAAAGATGGGTAGTAGAGAGAACAAATGCATAGAGTGAGAAGTGTAGAGTTCTATGGAAGAACTGTGATAAACTTATTCAGACTTTAGTAGCTAAACTCTAACTGTGTACTATTAGACTTTAGATTAAGGGGGTGGTAGGGGGGTGGGTTTTGTAGAACATTATTTAGTGGAATGTAAACAACTTGCAAAAAATAAAAGCATGGTTAAAAAGTAGTTAATGGAATGGTTAAACAATAAACTAATGCTTGGGCACCTGCCCATAGATTGTTTATTTACTAACCCAAAACAATCTGTTGCCCCCTTTAGGGGCATGAATATTTTTAATACCATCAAATAGCTTATACAATCTTGGACTGACTCCGGTTTTAAGAAATACAATCTGTTTTCCAGCCTGATAATATACATATACCCCTGCGGATAATCTGACCTTTTATGGGTAAGGTATTAAGCAAACTGGAACAATAAATTTCATAAAGTAATCAGAAAATGATTAGTGTTTGTTAAAGTTTAAAAACGAATATAATTAACAGAGAGAAGATGCAAGACATATTAATTGATATAAAGGACTTAAGTAAGACATTCAAGATTCAGACCACAACCGGTTTTAAGAATATTTTCAAGCCACAATATAAAGTAGTTGATACACTTAAAAATATAAGCTTGGCTATTAATAAGGGTGAATTTGTAGCACTATTAGGCCCAAACGGAGCAGGAAAATCAACACTTATAAAAATAATGATTGGTGTCCTGCAAAAGACACAGGGCAATCTTAGGGTTCTTGGTATTGATCCCCTAGAAGAAAGAGAGAAAATAGTTCAAAAGCTGGGGATTGTATTTGGGCAAAGATCAAGAATGTGGTTTGATTTACCGGTAAAAGACAGTTTTGAGCTAACAAAAAGACTCTACATAGACGGGTATCCCGGCAATAATAATAAAAGCTTGCAAGAATGGGAAAAATATCTGATTGATTCTATAGAGATTGGTCATCTAATGGATCAGCAGGTTAAAAAGCTGTCTTTGGGTGAAAAAATGCGGTGTGAACTTGTAAATACTTTACTTTACAACCCCGATCTGATTTTTCTGGATGAGCCTACAATTGGACTGGATATTGTATCTAAGCAAAAAATAAGAGAGGCTTTAAAAAAACTACACAATGATGGCAAGACAATATTTCTTACAAGTCATGACACCGGTGACATTGAGTCTTTATGCTCAAGAGTAATTGTAATAAACAACGGAACAACTGCTGTAGACCTGCCAATGAATGAATTTATTAAACTGGCCGACGAAACAGTTATTTCGGTAAAAACAGCAGAAGAGCTAGATGGCAGTAAAATGCAAAAATTTATTAACAATGGATCTTTTGAGATATTGTCAGAATATGAAGCCAAAGTAGTTTGTAAAAAAACTAAATTTTAAAAAACCATTAAAGACATTTTTGATAATCTTGATGTTATTGACCTTAAGATATCTGAGGAAGGGGTTGAAAGCATTTTAGTTGATTTATTTAAAAAGAAAATCTAACTGAACTACTATGAATACTATATCAAAATACTATGGATATTTTTTGATGGAAAAAAACAGAGTGTTTTTATATCTTCCGGATTTGCTGTTCAGGTCACTGGTAATTTGCGTAAGACTTGCTCTGCCATGGTCTGTTTTTGCTATACTTGCAGAAACAGGTGAAATCACGCATGAGTTTGCCAGATCAATGATCTGGGCTGTACTAATTGGACAGGTTATGACATCTTCTTCTTTAAAGCTTCATGATATTGTTAAAAAAGAAGTGCGGACAGGAGAAATTTCTACCAGAATAAGCGAACCCGCTAATTACTACCTGGCCAAGATATTTGGATCAGCTGGATACTTTGTACCAAGGTTTACCATTTTAAGTATTCTATTTTTCCTACCCTTTTCTGTATTTGTTGGTGGCAATATAGATATACTTAGTATGGTTATATTTATCCCCCTAGGTACTGCTATATTTTTAACTATTAATATGATTATTGGACTTCTAAGTTTTATAATAGAAGAAAACAATGGAATATTCTGGATTTTTAATAAACTTTTTCTTGTTTTTGGAAATCAGGTTATCCCTGTTGCCCTGCTTCCTGCCAGTGTAATTGAGTATGCCAGATGGACACCTTTTTATTTATCTCTGGCAGGTCCTTTTGAAGTTGCATCAGGCAGGGAAGACTTTTTATGGGCATTTACAGTCAGTACTTTGTATATTTTAGCTTTTGTAATGCTTGGAATTTTTATGCTTAAAAAGATTAGAAAGGAATTAATTAGTAACGGATGAAAAGAATGGAAAAACTACAAAGAAATCTATTTGTTTTCTGGCTATTTACAAAGATTAAGACAAAAAGAATACTTGCTTTCAGATTCAACCTGATTGTGCAGAGTCTTGGAATGATGATTAATAATATTTTTTACTTTGGTATGTGGTGGCTATTGATTTTAAAATTTGGTGATATTAATGGATATGGACTTATAGAATTCTTACTAATCTAGGGATTTATGGGTACATTCTTTGCTGTCTGGTTTTACTTGTTTGGTGGAGTACACAAGCTGGCCGAGCATCTTAATGAAGATGGATTTCTAGATCTACAACTCTATCCATCTTCACCTTTAACAATTCTGTTTACAAAATCTAACGATGCTTCCCTGTTTGAAGATTTTATCCAGGGAGTATTATTTTTGGGAATTTATGTTTTTGTAAACCCGTCTGCTGTGTTTTTTATACTACCCTCTTTATTATTAATAGTTGCCGGAATGACAGGAATTGCTGTTTTTATAAATAGTATACTTTTTTATTTCCCAAAAATACTACAGGTTCCTTACTCTATTATTGACATATACCTAGGCGCTTCAAGCTACCCCAGCCAGAATTTTAAGGGTATCACGAAGTACATACTATGGACACTTTTAGTCTTTCCTATTGTGTACCTTCCTACAGAGGTAACACTGGGCAATTTTAGTCCAGACCACCTGCTGATTACAACAGCTTTTGTATTAAGTATAAACTATCTGGGGCTTAAGCTATGGAAGAATGGAGTCAAAAGAGTAGAGAGTGGAAGCAGTAGCGGAATTGTAGATTAATTAATTTTTAATTCCGGTACTTGTCTTAAAAGATATGTACATATTAAACAACAAAGCTATTGCATAAATCAGCACTCCTTGTATAAGCCCCATCATCCCAATAGTATTAAAAAACATTATAACAATTGTCGCCAGACTTATAGTAGATGCATGTTTTATGCTTTTTGATAAATTATAAAAGTACTTACTCTCCTGAGTTACCAGTCTATTAAAAAAGAAGAGTGATATAGAAAGAACTCCTGTTATCATTAGAAATATTGACCCAAAGGCAATAGTTCTGCTGATCATTGGCATATCGTCAGGCGTAGTCAAATTAGTGACCAGAAAGAACATAAGTAAGCCAACAAGTGACACCATAATCAGTACTAATATGCTTGCTCTAATCGACATTTGGACAGATAAAATGTATATGGTTTACAGAAGGTACTGCAATTGAATAATCTACCAAAAGTGTAGAAAAGGGGGAGTTGGGCTTAGATTCTATCTCCGATACTTTTCCAATATATATCTCAACAGCAAATTCTGGAGCAGGAGCACTAAAAATATCATCTCCTACCTTCAGACCCTCTACGCTGGGCACCTGGTCAATATATATCCCTTCTGGACTTCCGCTCAAAATACCCCTATTATTTTTAATATTTACCACCAATCTTTCAATTGACTGAATTGTTTTAATTTTGGCAGACTTACTTTTTAATTCCTCAACTTCACCCAAAAGTATACCTTTGTATGTAGGCTGGCAACTTTGAATAATACCGTCATCCGACCCAATGCCAACAAGTATACTTGCAACAGAAAAAGGGTCATACCCCACCCTATCTGTCACTATACTTTTAAAATTGTCTATTTTGTATCCCAGTTCAGACTCAATCTGTTCTATTTTTTCATTAATATTTTGCGTATATATCTGATCAATCAAGATATGGTTATCGTTTTTTTCTTTGTTAAATGTAAAAAAATTAATAAACAGAGTCAATACAGATACTATTACGATCAACAAAGCAACTAATATATTCTTCAGATTCATATCTAAAATGGCGGTGCTTTATAATCAGTCTTTAATAGAACATTTTCCAGTTCTTCAATGGAATCTGCAACTGTTCCTGCTCCCTGTACTACATTCAGGAGAGGGTCTTTGGAATAGAATGTTTTAATACCTGTTTCGCTTTCTATAAGCTTATCCAGAGACCTCAAAAGACTCCCTCCACCACTTAACACAATTCCTTGCTTATAAACATCAATTATAAGCTCAGGGGGAGAAAATTCTATCACCTCCTTGACTGCAGCTACTATAGAATCTACAGATCTTTGCACAGACTCTAGAACCTCATCACTATTTACCTCAATTTCTGTAGGAAGACCAGATATTAAGTCTCTGCCAGGAACAGTTATCTTAATTGGGTCTTCCATCTTGTAAGCACATCCAATTTCCATCTTCACTCGTTCTGCAGTTTTTTCTCCAATAATTAAATTATACTTAGTCCTTAAAAAATCCAGAATATCACTACTAAACTTATTCCCTGCCACCTTTAGGCTTTTAGAAGAGACAATCTCACCCAGACTAACAAGAGCTATCTCTGTAGTCCCTCCCCCTATCTCCACTATCATATTACCTATGCTCTCATGTACCGGAAGCATGCATCCAATTGCCGCCGCCATTGGCTCTTCTATTAAGAAAGCTTTCCTACATCCTGCGTTTATTGCCGCATTGTAGACAGCTCTCTTTTCAACATCGGTAATTCCATATGGAACCCCAAGTACTACACTTATCTGCCCCATATTAATTCCATCTCTTTTTATTATATCAATAAAATATTTCAGCATTTGTTCTGTCACCTCGTAATCTGCAACTACACCATTAACTAGGGGACTTGTAGCTACAATATTGGAAGGTGTTCTGCCCACCATCTCATGTGCTTTTTTACCAACTGCTATTATTTTATTTAAGTCTTTATTAAGAGCAACCACGCTGGGTTCATTAAATACAATCCCTTTTCCACTTTCATAAATCAAGGTATTTGCTGTTCCCAAGTCTATCGCCAGCTTTTTTTTAAATTTACCAAAAAAATTAAATATCACTCATTAATCTTATAGTATAAACATAAATTAGATTAACATTTTTTAATTTTACTATAAAAGGTTGTTGACTGGTGGATGTAGCTCAATTGGCAGAGCACTGGGTTGTGGTCCCAGGGGTTGCGGGTTCAAGTCCCGTCTTCCACCCTTTCAGCACATAAAGTTATACGACTAAACTTTGATTATATTCTCTTTATCTACGGACTATGCTACTGTATAAAAGCCCTGTTCCGACTGTTGAATTATACAGGTCGTCAATTGTATCAAAATGAAGCTTCACCCTTTCTCCATCTCCATCCGCACTCTTTTAAGTGCAGGTCAAAACATCT
>CAYMEI010000068.1:0-5637 GCA_964389605.1 uncultured Candidatus Saccharibacteria bacterium
GCTAAGTTCCTGTTTATCTTTTAGGGGGTGGTCTCATAATAATATCCTAGACATCTAAAATAATTTTAAATATTTTGTCTGTAAAATCTATTTCTTGTAATTATCTCAAATGATTATGGATTATTTAATAAATTGGAGTATATTTTATTGGCTTATAATGCTGTTAAATTCTTTTTCTGTAATAATTTTTACTCCCAGTTTTTTTGCTTTTGTCAGTTTACTGCTGTTTCCTTCTGCATTTTCTGCTACTAGGTAATCTAAATCTTTTGTAACCCCTGAGACTACTTTGTGACCCATATCTTTAACCAGCTTTTCTAGCTCACCCCTTGGCTTACTCAGGCTTCCTGTAAACAGAAAGCTTAAAGCGTTTTGATTTGTCTGTTTCTCGAAAAGCTCAACACCCAGCTTTTTAAACTCCAGAATCTCTTTAATATTTTGAATGTCTTCAAACCATAAAAGAATATTCCCTGCTATTCTTTCCCCAAACAGGTTAATATTTTCCAGTTCTTCCTGAGCTAAATTTATGATACTTAAAAACTTTAAGTACAGCTCATCAGACTCAGTTTCTATATTAAAGCTATACTCTTTTTGGTTCAGGTTTATGGTTGCAATTTTATTGTTCAGATAAATATTATTAAGTTTTTGCACCTGCGTCTGCTTTGAATTGAGTTCTTTTAAGTCTTTGGAGCTTAAAAAATCTGCCAGATTCTGGCTTAAAATATCTCCTACGCCCATTATACCCATACTTTTTATAAAAATATAAAATTCAATTTTTTTAACTACCTGTATGTTATCAACAATTTTGTTGGCCAGTGTGGTTTTTATGCCTTCAAGTTCCAGCAACTTTTCTGGAGTTAGTTTATAAAAATCTGATGGAGTATTTAAAAGCCCGGATTCATAAAACTTTTCTATCCACTTTTCTCCAAGTGCATCAAAATTAAAGCATCCTTTAGATGCAAAATAAATTAATCTCTCCAGTAATTTAGCAGGACACCTGGAATTAGTACACCTTAAAATTACCCCATCTTCTTCTACTGCCAGTTCTTTTTGGCATACTGGGCAGTTTGTGGGTATTTTTACATCTTCAGACTTGTTGGGTCTTAACTCTTCCATGACTGATTCAATTTTAGGGATAATGTCACCAGATTTTTTAACCACAACAGTATCTCCTGTTTTAATCCCCAATTCTTTTATTTCTTTTACAGAATGAAGACTTGCTTTTTTTACAGTTGTTCCTGCTAAAAGCACTGGGTGTAATTGCGCGAGAGGGGTCACAACTCCTGTTCTGCCGGTATTCCACTCCACTCCTAAAAGCTGAGTTGCCACCTTTTCTGATGGAAATTTAAGAGCACATCTGCCCCTGTAACCTTTGCCTACAACTCCAAGTTCACTCACGAAATGGTTTTGATTGATCTGTACAACTACCCCATCAGTTAAGTAATCCATCTCAGCTTCTTTTCTGTATAAATCCAGGTAGTTGTCGTGCAGGTCTTCCAGAGATTTAAACTCTTTTGCTGTCAAATTTTCAAAACCCAATTCATCCAGTAATTTATGCTCATCGGTATGATTTTTAAAGTCTCCAATTACTGCAAAAGCTACAAAACTAAGCCTTCTTTTAGCAGTAATTTCTGGATCCAGTTGTTTTAGTGACCCTGTGGCCAGATTTCTTGGGTTGGCATAATTTATACCTTCTGACTCACCTTCTTTTTTTAAAATTTCAAAGTCAGATTTTTTAATAAATACCTCGCCTCTGATTTCTAAAAAATCTGGGGCGGTCTCCGGAAGCTCTTTTGGTATATTTTTAATGGTATAGACATTTCCCGTAACATCTTCACCAGTTTTTCCATCCCCTCTTGTAACTGCCAGTTTTAATTTTTTGTTTTTGTAAATTAAGGCACAGCTTAGACCATCAATTTTTAGTTCAGAGCAAAAAGTCCATTCAGCAGTGCTGCTAAATTCTTTTTCATAAAACCTTTTATTTCTCTCGTCCCATTCTTTTAGCTCATCCAGATTAAAAACATCCTGCATAGAAAGCATTTGAACCCTGTGGATCACTTTTTGAAATTCTGATACTTTACCAAATAACTGCCCCCGATCTGGTGTATCAGAACTTTTATTCATGTTTTTTGCAAAACCAACTACTTCATCAATATTCCCATACTTTTTAAATTCAGGACTTTCTTCAAGAAGTATTTTGGCTTCTTTTTTAAGGCTATCTAAAATGTCTTCGTCAATATCCTGTTCACCTGCATTGTACCTCTGTCTTTGATCAGTTATTAGCCTGTAGAGTTTTTTGTATCTTTGTATCCTAGGATTCTCTTCCAATCTCATACATAAAATACATTCAAAAATATGCATTAAAAGACTTCAGAAAAAGGATTATTTTGCTATAATTGCAATGTAAAATGTAAAATGAGGGGGAAAAACAGATCATTGATATTCATACTAACCCCTGTGTTCTTGGCAACTGTGCTTGCAGGTTTTATGGTACTTGACAATAGTGGCGACAGTGATGACCTGGAAAATAAGACTGCAAAAGAGCAGGTGCTGAGCATGCGGGAATCAGATTCTCTGGATATTAAAGATGATTCTCCTGAAGACCAGAAAACTGCTAAGGCAGGTTTTTTAAATGTGAACCCCCAGGAAGCAAAAGATTTAATAGATCAAAATAAAGGCAATCCGGATTTTCAGACTATAGATATAAGAACAAGCCAGGAGCAGATTACTGATGGATATATTGCAGATTCTATTTTAATAGATTTTTATCAGTATGATTTTACTAAAAATCTGAGTCAGCTAGATAAAAACAAAACTTACCTGATTTATTGTAAAACTGGAAATAGAAGCGAAAAGACACTGGAGATGATGCAGGAGCTTAGTTTTAAGCAGGTATATAATTTAAGAGGTGGTATAAATAACTGGAAAGATGAGGGATTACCTCTTAAGACTTAGTTTATTGTCATTCTGCGTCCTGTACTGCTAACTGATGGGCTTAAAACCCATATAGCGTGACTTATGAGTTTAATTGTATAGACTTTCAGTGATTTGAAGGAGTCAGACAAGCTAGATAATTTTTTAAGCGAGGAAAATCAAAATATTATCCGTCAGGACATTGTAAAAGAAATGAAGTCCAGTTTTCTGGATTATGCCATGAGTGTTATTGTTGCAAGAGCACTTCCAGATGTAAGGGACGGGCTTAAACCTGTTCAAAGAAGAATTATTTATGCAATGCACAAGTTTGCAAGTAATTCTGGTATGAGTTTTACCAAGTGTGCACAGGTAGTAGGAGATACCATAGGTAAGTACCACCCACACGGAGATGCCCCTGCTTACGAAGCACTTGTGAACATGGCTCAGGATTGGGATATGAGGTACCCTTTAATAGTAGGTCAGGGTAACTTTGGTTCTATAGATGGAGATCCGCCTGCCGCACAGAGGTATACTGAATGTCGTTTACACAAACTCAGTCAGGAGATGCTTACTGATATCAATAAAAATACTGTTGATTTTAGACCAAACTACTCTGGTCTTTTTGAAGAACCCACGGTGCTTCCAGCAAAAGCTCCAATGGTTTTATTAAATGGTTCTTTAGGTATTGCTGTTGGTATGGCTACTAATATTCCTCCGCACAATCTAGGAGAAGTATTTGGTGCATTAAAGCATCTTTTAAACAACCCGGAGAGCTCGGTAGAAGATTTATGTGAATTTATAAAAGCACCAGATTTTCCAACTGCTGGTATAGTATTTAACAAAAAACAGATTCTTGAAGCATATAAAACAGGCTCGGGAGCAATTCCTGTTAGAGGAAAAGTTGTGATAGAAGAACACAAAAACAAGCAAAACCTTATAATAACTGAAGTTCCCTACAAACAAAACAAGGCTTCCTTGATGATTAAGATTGCGGATCTTATAAAAGAAAAACAGATTGAAGGTGTGACAGACTTAAGAGATGAATCTACCTCCGAGATAAGAGTGGTTTTAGAATTAAGTAGAAATGCAAACGCTCAGGTAATAGAGAACAAGCTGTACAAGCTTACACCTTTACAGCAGAATTTTAACCTGAATTTCATAGCACTGGAAGGGGGGACAAGACCTAGAAGGTTTAACCTGAAAGATGCCCTAAAGGCATTTATTACTCATAGATCAGAGGTACTTACAAATAAGTTTGAGTATGAGTTAAAACAAAACAAAGATCGTCTGCATATCCTGGAGGGTTTCCTGAGAGCTGTAGATATTTTAGATGAATTAATTGATACTATAAGAAAAAGTTATGATAGATCAGAAGCCAGAGAAAACATAATTAAAAAGTTTGAATTCTCCGAGGTACAGACAGATGCTATTTTAGATATGCGCCTCCACAAGCTTGCAGGGCTTGAAATACAGAAAATATCTGAGGAACACAGTAAAGTAGTAGAGGAGATTGCCAGACTGGAGAAGATACTTAGCAGTAAGGAAGAGCTAAACAAAGAGATTGAAAAAGAGTTTGATTACATGGTGGATACTTTTGGGGATAAAAGAAAAACAAAAGTGGTTGAAAAAGCTCCGGATGAGTTTGAAGCAGAAGACTTAATAGAAGAAGAAGATGTTGTTGTAATTTTAACCAAGAGCGGATACATAAAAAGATTTGATCCGGAATCCTTTAGGTCTCAGAACAGAGGAGGAAAGGGTGTTATAGGGACCGCAACAAAAGAAGGTGACGAGGTCCTAGAATTGATTTTTGCCAGTACCCATGATGAATTATTGTTTTTTAGCAGCAAAGGTAAAGTATATAAACTAAAAACATATGAGTTACCAGAAGGCTCCAAGAATTCCAAAGGTACGCCAATAGTAAACTTTCTCCCTGTCGATAAAGACGAATCCATAAGCACCTTCAAAAGAAGTGATTCTAAAAAAGAATTCTTTTTGTTTGTAACCAATATGGGTGTTGTAAAAAGAACCAGCGTTTCTGATTTTAAAAATATCAGACAAAGTGGGATCATTGCTATTAATTTTAAGACCGATGATGACTACCTGCTAAAAGTTATGGAAATTGATAAAAGTGAAGACACTCTAATTGCTGACAAGGCAGGCAAGGTAATAAGAATAGAGTGCGAAGATATATCTTTGCAGGGCAGAACTGCTTCTGGCGTTAGAGGGTTGAATACCAGAAAAGGTGTGCAGGATATAGCAATAGTTGAGAGAAAAGACAGCAGAGAGCTAATTATTTTATCCTGCAAAGGCATTGGTAAAAAAACCAGAATATCCGAGTTTTCATCTCAAAATCGTGGGGGAATGGGTGTAAAAATTATGAATTTGAACAGTAAGACTGGTGAATTGGCCGCCATGCTGGTAGATAATAAAGGTGGATTGCTTATTACCTCCAGAAAAGGGCAGATTATAAAAATTTCTTCAGGTACTCTGCCTATTTTATCCAGACTGGCAATGGGTGTCAGACTTTTCAGGCTGGAGACAAAAGATGAAGTGAGTTCAGCTATATTAATAGAAGAAGGTACCGAAGAGGCGGATAGATTGGAGCTTTAGTTTTCTGGGTAATCTTAAAACTTAAAATGGAGAAAGGGATTAACATACCAGACATGATACTAAGGCTGGAGAGCATACTACACTTTCTAAACCCTCATGAAACTACAAATGACAAAC
>CAYMEI010000069.1:0-5512 GCA_964389605.1 uncultured Candidatus Saccharibacteria bacterium
TTTTCTTTTTAAAGAAGACTATGCTTTAATTATCTGAGTCAGTCCCTAGTGACTATAGTAGCGAAGCTAATTCCCCTTTCTTACACCTTAACATGCTGGGCGGACACGCGGGTCCGCCCCTACAGTAATAATACAACTGGATATTAAGGGCGGGAGAACCCCGCCCCTACAATTATATAATAGTAGCGAAGCTAATTCCCCTTCTCAGAAGGGGTGGCAGACGAAGTCTGACGGGGTGGATAATTCCTCTTCCTTACATTTTAACAGCGGTTACAGGGGTGAGTGCTGAGGTTTGTTAAATCTGTTGTGTAAGCTATATAAGCTTTCTGTAGAGTATTCCCCGGAAGGCTTAAGGTGGGTTTTATATAAACATGGTAAACTATCAATATTTCAAATATACCATCTTTTGATAATTTGAAATAGATGAGTGCACAAGGAGAAGTTCAACAATTATCCTAGGTACCCGGAGCCATTTTAGAGCTAAAAAGTGACCCCGATGTAAGAAATGCTATTTATAAATCCCGACACAAAATAGAACCGATGATGCAGAAAAGATTTAAGCAGGATTCTCATGATTTCACCTTTCCTGCAGAAAACTCTATTGATTTTGCTTTAAATACTGCAGGCACAAAAGATAGCCTAATAGTCAACTGGCAAAGGTGTATGAGAATGCTTTATTTTACTAATTTATACATTAATATTACAGAGGTGTATATTGCAGTAGACATTGGTAGTAGCAAGTTTACTGTATCTCTTTTTAAGAATCTTTTAAATCCAGCAAAAATTATGAGTTCCAGAGATGCCGTAACGGGTACTTACCAAGAAGATATCATCAATATATTTAATCAGATCGACTCCTTACAATGCAGTAATATAGAAGCTATAGGCATAGCAATACCAAGAATAATAGATACAGGCAAAAACTATGCCGAAGTCTTCAGTATGCAACCTGACTGGGAAAAAGAGCCTATACGATCTGATTTTGAACACAGATACTCTTGTAAAGTTTTTATTGAAAATGATTGCACAGTCTCTGCCCTAGCAGAATCTCAGTATGTTTACCATAATAAAAAAAGTTTTATTTTTATTGAATGGGGTGAGGGCCTAGGTGCATCAAGTGTTAGTATTATTGGTAACAAAGTACACCTTGAACCCATTGAGCTTTCTCATCAGATATGCGATCCAAAAGGAGATATTTGCCCGTGTGGTCAAAGAGGTTGTCTTAACCTGTACTGTACCAGCATGGGGCAAAGAGATAAGAGCGGGAAGACGCTTGAAGAATTGTCAGAGAATTCGTGGAAGAAGGTGATTGAAAAAATAACTATCGGGATGGCTAACCTGCTATCATACAGAAGAACAGAATTGATAGTCTTTGGTGGAGACATACCAGATACCAGAATAGAAAAAATTAAACAGATAAATCAGAAATTGCACGAAATTTTCAAGTTATACAAAATATCTAAATTTAAAATTTCCAAAATGGGAAAAGATATAGAACTTTTTGGGTGTATAGCACTGATACACAATAGTCTTAACAGAAATCTAGTATGAGTAAGATGTATATAGGGATAGATGTAGGAGGAACAAATATACGGGTGGCTTTGTTTGATAATCTATGCAATCCTCAAATACTCCAGCTAAATAGTTTTTTGATGCAAAATAACTATAATGAGGACATATTCAATATAGTAACAGCCATAGATTCTTTTAAAATAAAGGACATTAAAAGCATTGGCATTGGATTACCCGGTGTTATTGATCAATCTAATTTGTTTCTTAAAAGGTGTGCAAAAATAAACTCCTGGGAAAATAGAACAACAGCAGAAGATTTAAGCACTAGGTACAGGTGCCCGGTTTACATACAAAATGATGCTCTTGTAGCAGCTCTTGGTGAACTGGAGTATGGGTACGGGAAAAACCTGAAAGGCAAAGATCTGGATTTTATATTTGTCGTGTGGGGGACCGGCATAGGCGGAACACACATAAAGGTCAGGGATGGTCTGGCTTTCTTGAGCCCCATGGAACTTGGTCATACAATAATTAAACTAGGTGGCAATATGTGCAGGTGTGGACAAAGAGGATGCCTTCAGTCGTACTGCGCCCCCATTGGTATTAAAGACAGCAAGGGCATTTCGATGGAAGATCTTAATGAAACAGAGTGGAATAGTGTTATTGAGCATTTTGCTCAGGGAATCGTTAATTTATCTACTTTAAATGCGGTGACTACAATTATCATGGGATCAAGTGTTTCTATTAATAATACGGAGCGAGTCCACAAAATTTTCTCATTGGCAAAAAAAGAATCTAGACTACAAGACTTAAAATACGATTTTTCTTTTTTAGGTAACCAGACTGGTATATTTGGGACAATGGCACTAATTTCAAAAATACAAAAAGGTGGCTTGTGTTTAGGAAAAAATTAGTGAGTATAAAGAAAAATGTATATTATACTAGATATAGGCGGAGCCAAAATAAGAGTTTCCCGCATAGATGATCTGGTTAATCCAAAGATACTAAACTCAAAAATAATATTTGCAGAAAATTACTACGAAGACGATTTAACTGAACTTATAAAAGCGACATATGAAGTATCCGTCGGAAAAGACGAAATAGAAGGAATTGCAATAGGTACAGCTGGTGTTGTAGATGCAGCCAACAAAATGCTGGTTCAGTCTAGGAAACTAAACAGCTGGGCCAAAAAACCCCTGGCAGAAGACTTGGAATTAGAATTTAATGTTCCAGTATACATAGAAAACAATGCAGTGACTGCTGCCCTTGCTGAAATGCAGTACGGAGTAGCACAAAAAGAAAATTTTACTTTTATACTGTGGCAAGATGGCATTGGAGCTACAAATCTGCAAATTATCAATAATTATATCATCATTACACCTATGGAAGTTGGTCACCACATAATTGACTGGAAAGGAGTGCCTTGTGAGTGTGGACAAAGAGGGTGCTTCCAGCTTTATTGCTCAGAAGCAGGAGCAAAAACTATTTATGCTAAAACAATGAATGAGCTAAATGAGTCTGAATGGAAACAGGTAACAGAAAAAATGGCGTGGGGCATTATTAACCTGCTGTGCATGAAAAGAACTCGTCTAATTGTATTTAGCGGTATTACAGGTGTAACCAGAGAAGATAAAGTACTGGAAATCTTTAGAGAGGTGCAGAATAATTTAAAAGTTCTGGATGTGCCGGAATTCAGAATTTCCAGCCTTGGGGATGATGCAGTTACCCTTGGTGGTGCTGCATTGATACTCAACCATAAGAATTATTTTATATAATCTACCCATACCATTGTATGTATTTTAATACACAAAGCAAGATGCATTCGCAACATTTAATTGATCTGGCTCAGCCTGACAGTCGCATTCTTGTAGATTTCTTGTATATATGGATAAACAAGATGGTTTCTTGAGAAGTCAGGTTTAGTGTTGCCCATACCGGGTAAAGAAGAAATCTTAATTTTTCTGAATGAGTCACCTGCCCCGGCGGTTACACATTAACAGGAGGGTAAACCACGCCTTAAAAAGAATTAGAAGATATCCCAGTGAGATGATAAATAGTAAAAATGCTAGATGGTAGTGTACAACAGAAAGAAATTGCTAACACTCTTAAAACAGGCATTGCAACAGTCACTAGGGGCACTAAAGAATAAAGAAGGTGGTTTATGGATGACTTTATGCAAGACAGGACACGGTAAGCCTAGGTAAATATTCTACTTTCTAACACAGACTGAATTATCTTATCCGTATTCCGAACCAGTACACCAGCATAATTTCTTAGTTCGTTTGCATTCATACTACCAG
The DNA here is from genome assembly GCA_964389605.1 of uncultured Candidatus Saccharibacteria bacterium. GTDB lineage: Bacteria > Patescibacteriota > DYJS01 > DYJS01 > CAYMEI01 > CAYMEI01. The sequence goes on from CAYMEI010000069.1 coordinate 3,810, forward strand.
CCCCACTTTCCATACTTTCCATCTCTTTACCTTTAATTCCCGCCAAATACTCTGTAAATGTATAAAAATCAGGCAGGGGAGACTCCTCAACTCTTTGATTAATTTCTTCATAAACAGAACAGAGTCTATCGGATAAGCTACGGTCTATAATATCTGCAACAGCATGGTACTTTCCCCAATAATCTAATACTCTTACGGCCTCTGATCTAATATGCTCAATAGACATATTACGATAAGCATTATTCCCTCCTGCCAAATTTCTTACAAACCTTGAAACTCCAACAGGAGGGTTTTCATAGCCTTCAGAGGCTATTACTGTAACTAAAAAATATTTTACTCCTTCGTCTCTGGAAATCAGTGTCCGATTCAACTCCTGAGGATTATTTATAACATCAGGATCATTAATATAAGCATCTATAGTATATACCACAGCCTGTAGCTTGTCTGGCTTCAGAGATTTATCTCTATGCAAAAACTTGCCTATACATTCTCTGTGCCAAGCATAGTGGTAGTCTGAGGGAAATTCAGACTTAAGACCCACCCCGCAGGCAACCGTATCAATGGACTCCCTTGGCATATCTACCAAGTATTGCCCTGCTTTATGATTACCTGTATTATTTTCTGCATCAAAATCATGCTTTTTTTTATCAAATTGCCCCAAGGCAACCTTTAGATATTCTATAAACTTATCCTGATCCAATATGCGAGTCCCTACAGATGATTTACTCACTTTTGGCAACATGATATCTGCTAACGCAATTTGACCATTCCTCACTGCTTACAATCTACATTAATAACATTATTGGTAAACAGGAGTACCTTGACAAAGATTATTAAAAAAATAGAATGCTTTGATGAAAACTTCAACAAGTAGCCAAAAAATGACATACATGGAGGAAGATTTCTATCCTTCACAAATGCTAATAAAGCGAGTATTGGATAAGATATCAATATGGAAGATAAATGAACAATTGCAGGTAGAAATTAATGATAATCTCACTGAAGATATAAATTACATTTTTTCTACTGTTTATATCTTAAAGAGGCTCAAGGCGTTGATTAACATAAGATTAAGCACAGAGCAATTTAAAACCCTGACAGAGGATATAATTAATAACTCTGAATTAATCACAGAAATAGAGAAGGCTACAGATAACCTGCCGGATCATATAGTTGTAATCAAGGAAAGTATCAGGATTCTTGGTATAACCAGAGAAGAAGTCTCGATGATCAGGATTTTGGCAGACAGGCCTGCAGAAAAGCTAAGCATATATAAAAAGCTGTTGACAGAAAACAATCAATGATAATTACATAAAATAAGACTCAAATTCAATCTAAGTTACAGCATACCCTGTGCTGTAAATATTTAATTTTAATCTATCCAGCCAGACTAAAAGAATTATCATTCAAAAAATCTGAATAATGATTAGCTTTAAATTGACAGATGAAACTTTCATACAATTTTTTAAAGTCCTGTATTCCGGGTCTAAATATGAATGCACCAGAACTATCCAACTGGATAACCTTAGCTTTTGCAGAAAATGATCCGCCACTGTTCTTAGGAGAAAAGCTGAAAGATTTTCAGGTTGTAAAAATTACCCGGGTGTCCCAACACCCCAACGCAGATAAACTAAAGGTTGCCACATTTGAAATGGCCAATGGTTTACAAAGAAATGCAGTGACCGGAGCTCCTAATATAAATC
>CAYMEI010000070.1:0-5477 GCA_964389605.1 uncultured Candidatus Saccharibacteria bacterium
AGATTCTGGGAATCTTTTGGCTAAAGAAATGCCAATCGCTCCGTATCCGCAGCCAATATCCAGTATTTTTTCAGGGGAGGTGGTGTCCAGATATCTTAAAAGTACATCACTACCTCTATCTATGTCAAAAGTAGAAAAAAGTGTGTGTGCAACATTAAAAACAAGCTTGCTACCAAGATAATTATATGGTATCTGTTTTTTAAAATAAGGATCTAACTGAGCATTGTTCATTTTACCTAAATAAGCGGTAAAGCTGTTTGTTTTAGTATGCTTTTTTGCCCGGCAGGCTGTGAAAGAGTCTGGATGATAAGCTGGCTAAAATTATTCACATCTTCTTGTGTTGTATCAAAAGTAGTCATCCATCTAACTTCTGACTTTTTTTGATCCCAGACATAAAAAGGATACTCTGCCTGTAGAGCAGGTATAGATTCAGCGGGCATTGTTGCAAGCAAAGAATTTACCTGCACTTTTTGATTTATAGTCAGTTGATCTAGGTGATCAATTTTACTTTTAAGCAGTTGAGCCATGTCATTTGCATTTTTTGCATTATCATACCAGAGGTTGTTATTTAAAAGAGCATTAAACTGAGCTCCTATGAATCTCATCTTAGAAACCAGCTGCATCCCGGATTTACGAATGTATCTAAAGTTTTTAGAAGTCTGTCTATTAAAAAATATAACAGCTTCACCAAAGAGCATTCCATTCTTGGTTCCACCAAAAGTCATAGCATCAATTCCTGCATCAACAGTAAAAGTCTTAAAGTCTAATCCAAGTGCAACAGATGCGTTAGCTATTCTTGTTCCATCCATAAATACTTTTAAGTTGTGTATTTTTGCAAAGGCAGTTATGGACCTAATTTCATCTACCGTATAAAGTGTACCAAGCTCGGTGGGTTGAGTAATTATTATAGCTCCCGGCTGAGATGCATGGTGGTTGCCTACATCCCCAAGATGGTCTTTTATCAGATCTACGCTTAGCTTGCCGTCTTTAGCTGGTAAACATAGAAGCCTGCATCCTGTAAAAATTTCCAGTGCGGTGGATTCCTGGGTATTTACATGGGTACTACTGGCACAGATAATAGAATTAAACGACTGGGTCAGTGTTTTTAAGGCAAGCACATTTGCACCTGTTCCATTTAGTACAAAGTAGACATCAATATTATCTCCAAAAAAGTCTTTGAATCTGCTTACTGCCTCCTGGGTATGTTTATCGTTCCCATATGCAAAATCATGATTGTGGTTAGCTTCTACTATTGCTTCCAGTATTTTTGGATGAACTCCTGAATAATTATCACTTGCAAAGCTTATTTTATTTTTCATTTTAATGTAATTGTCTGTATAAATTCAGCCGGCTGTCTTCCCTGTGTTTCATTTGTAGAAATATCAAAGCGTGCTCCTTCTGCACCCCGGCTGCCCCGTTAAATCCTTTGAATTTACCACCCATTCCAAGAAAGAAACGAGCTATATATTATACATTCTATCAATTTATTCATCATCATGATATTTGATCCATCCTTTAGTTATGCACTTCCTGCAACAGTCATAAACAACAACTTTTGCACAAGAATAAATGTCAAGAGAAGTGCCCGGTATCTTCACTTTAAAAGATGCTTTTTCCCCAAGCAATAGAATCTCTGTATGCAGGTATTCTTTTTAGCTCAGTGCTGCGGTACTCATTGCTTAAATATATTAGACACAGGAAGGACTATTCACTGCTTCTGGAGCCTTCATCTTCGTCTGACTTCTCTGCATTATCATATTCACTGCTATCCTTTTGCTTAACAACAAAAGGACTGACTATACTTTTTATAAACAAAAAGAATACTGAAGCAATTACTGCAAAAAAGTATCTGGATATATTTATCAGATTATTTTCATCTATGGCTTCTTTTGATGTACCCTGTGACAAATCCGCCAGAGTTTCAGAATCTATAAAAAATGTTGTAAATGTAGAATTCAAAAACGACTGAAGATAGATAAACAAATAAACAATAGCAACAAATTTATAGAAATCAAAAATAAAATCTTTAATGTTTGACCCAATCAGTTTGGTCTTTTTATGGAAAATAAGTCCCGCAAGAACCACCAGTGCAGATACAAACCCTGCTATTGAGGTCAGGAGTCTGCCGGTTGCTTCAATTCTTGAGCTTTCTGCACCTTCAAAATCTCTGTAAATAAAAATAACTGCAGAAGCTCCAATATTAATAAAGTAAATAAAAAGAGTTGCGCCAGCCAGTATAAATAAAGCTGACACAAGCACATCAAGTGGAGTTTTAAAAAGATCTTTGGCAGAAAGATTAAACCTGAATATAAGAGCCAAAAAAAGCAATAGCCCTACCAAAAGAATATCAAAATCTCCCAGACCAAAGAATTGTGCAGCACTGACAGCAAATTGATCCATGAAACCAGATTAGCCTGTTGATTTTTCGTTTAAAAGCTTTTTAAACTTTGATTTTAATCTGGACGATTTGTTTTTGTGCATAACACCTGTCTTGGCAGTAATATCCAGTCTTTTTTGAAGAACCGGATAAAACTCCTTAGCCTCCTGCACTTTAGCAGGAAGAAGAGATTTAAATTTCCTGACAGCATTTTTTAATCTATTTTTACGCCCAAAATTAATAGCTGTTTTTCTTTTATCGGAGCGAACTTTTTTAATAGCAGATTTTGTATTAGCCATAATTATACAGTTACTTGAGTCTTACTTTCTAGGGTTTTTATAATCTCTGCAAACACAGTTGGATTATCAAAAGCGATATCAGCCAGAATCTTTCTGTCCAGATTCATATCTGATGAGTTCAAAAGTTTAATAAACCTAGAGTAGGTGGTATTGTTTTGCCTGCAAGCAGCATTGATTCTTACTATCCAAAGCCTCCTCAGATCTCGTTTTTTAAGCTTTCTCCCAATGTATTTATTGGATAGCCTCCTAGTAACTGCCTCGTGAGCTCTTTTTATGGAATGCCTCCGTGTCTGGATCATTCCTTTTGCTCTAGCCCACAATTTATTATGCTTCTGTCTTGTATTTGTTCCTCGTTTTACCCTAACCATCTTATAAAATTAAGCAACTGTTTTTTGTTTAACCTGTCTTCTGTACTTCAGTTCTCCTTTTGATTTTATCTTGTCATAAGGAAGAAGTATCTTTAATTTCTTCACATCCGGGTCCGCAACAAGGTGAAGATTTCTCTTTTTTATTCTGTTGGTTGATGATTTCTTTTGCAATAAGTGATTCTGTCTTTGAGCCATCCTGAATGGAACGCCCTGAGAGCTAACCTTTGTTCTGTTTACAGCCCCTTTGTGGGTCTTCATTTTTTGTCCTCTTGTTCCTGTTCTAAATCTGTGCATTACTTATTATTATCTATAACTGTTGTTATTGTTACTCCCCTGCCCTCAGAAGCTTTTACAGGAGAAACAAATTTAACCTCTATACTAGATTTAACCTTATTTATAAATTCTTCAAATTTTTCTAAAGCCAGATCTTTGAACATATTCTGTCTTCCAGCCAAGCGCATTTCAATTTTTACCTGGCATTCTGACTCCAGAAATTGCAGCGTCCTTTTAAGTCTTGTCTCTATATCACCTACGCCCATCACATAGCTAAGTTTGACCGTCTTTGTCTCTTTGGGCTTGTGTTTATTCTTTTCTTTTTGTTTTTTGGACTGGTCATATGCAAATTTACCATAATCTATCAATCTACAGATTGGTACCTCCTGATTACTAACTTGCACAAGATCCAGACTTTTTTCTTCTGCCAGAGACAACGCCTCGCTTAAAGGCATCTCGCCAATCATGCCTTCTTCAGATACTACCCTTACCCGTCCTGCCTTGATAAAATTATTCCTAGCAGGTCCCATGTCCCTTCTTCTATCTACTCTTTTCTTTTTAAAACTCATTGTTAATTACACGCAAATTATTATTTTTGATAGTTTCAAGTCAAATCAGGGCTTACTGTTATCTAAAAAACCAGCCTTAAACTCATTACCATTTTCATTGTAGTTGTCATTGTTTTTGAGATCAACCTCTACACCATCAATCATTAATACAAACTGACCATTTATATTGATGCAAATAAAATTTCCATATAGTCTGGTTTCTGATGTCTGGCCATCTTCCAGAGTATCCAGATCGATAATAAATCTGTCCATACCATTAAACACTCTTAGTTCTTTAAGGTTGTAACTGCTGACCACCTGATCATCAATATCCATACTTACTGAACACTTTTGAGTGCAGACAATGCTGGCCTGATATGCAAACTTTAAATCACCAAAAAATGCAAAATGTATTTTTGATAAATCATTAAGTCTGTAATCCTTAAGTGCAGAAAAACCCTTCTTAAATGATAAATATTCAGCTATAAAGTTATCCTCCCCCGTTGGTATGCAGTACCCCTTTGAACTGCTCAAGTCTACATTCTGTAAAAAATGGAATAAGGTCTCGCTACCTCCAATTATGAAAAATTCACTTTCCGGGTTTTCAGTAATTATCTTTTTTGTATCAGAGTATTGATGGGTCTTAAATACTTCTGCACCAGGAGACTGCTTTTCTACTGCGGATTTTACCCTTGAGAAAGAATCTGACCTGCCTGCAAACTCTTTTGACTGAGGATTAAATATAAAAACCTGCTTCAAGATTATCTGGTAATTTCTTCTAGTATGGGCTTTCCATTTAAAAAACCGGCATTGTCAAAAGGATAGAGTCTGAAAAATGCCTTCCCTATAATATCGTCTTTTTTCACTGCATGGAATCTTCTACTGTCAAGGCTTGCCCCGTATAACCTGTTGTCACCCATAACAAAGTACTCATCTTTTTCCAGTAGCTTCTTAGGATAAACAATATCTGACATGCCCTGAGTATAATCTTCATTCATTCTAAATATGTCTCCATCTTTATCAAAAACCAATACTTCTCCCAGACTGTTTATCTCTATATACTCACCAGGAAGAGCAATAACCCGCTTTATATAAGGATCGTCTCTTTCTTCGCTTAGCGGAGGATTAAATACTACAATATCCCCTCTTCCGGGGTTAGAAAATTCATAGGATAGTTGATCTATAAATAAATAATCATTTGTATGGAGCGTAGGTTCCATACTCTGTCCATTAACAGTAAATGGCTTTAAAACAAACTCCCGTATTGCAAGACCTGCAATAAAAATAATCAGCATAGAGGTAATTAAGTCTAAAAACTCCCTTATGCCACTTTTCTTTTCTTTAACAACAGCTGTTTTTTGATCATCAGTATACCTGAAGTAAACAGAGTCATCCACTGAATTACTGGATGAATAAGTATCAGAACTACTCCTAGTATCCTCCTCCTGATTATTCACACCCTTATTTTAACTAAGTTTTATTTAAAATAAACAATAATCAAAATACAGAGAATTACATATAATTGTTGCTGTAATTCTTCTTAAATACACTGTTAATATTGACCCCAAACTTACTTACCACCAATAAGCTGGTCTAAAAACAATGATCCAGA
>CAYMEI010000071.1:0-5411 GCA_964389605.1 uncultured Candidatus Saccharibacteria bacterium
CGCCTGTTAAGGTGTAACCGCTTAAGGCGTGCTTTAGCCGCCTGTTAAGGTTCCGGGAAGAGGATTATCCACCCCGTCAGGCTCCGCCTGCCACCCCTCAAGAGGGGAATCAGCTTCGCTACTATCACTTGAATGTGTAGAAGATCGCACTAAAATTCCCCTCTTGAGGGGTGGACGCTGAAAGCGGACGGGGTGGAGATATTATTTGGGACAGTATCCCCCGATCTGGTTATTTTATGCAGAGTTTATCTTTTACAGCACAAAGACCTGAATATTTTATCTACCGGAGAAAAAGATAGAATTTAATTTTTTAATTTTTGTTTTATCTCTTAAATGGATGGATATACTAACATTTATACTTTTTATTCTGGGCTTTATCTTTTTGATAAAAGGTGCAGATTTTCTGGTAGAAGGTGCCTCTGCAATAGCAAAACGGATAGGACTATCCGATATAGTAATAGGACTGACAATTGTATCTTTTGGCACCTCTCTACCAGAGCTTCTGGTTGGCATAAATGCTGGTATAAACGAAGCAACAGACTTGGCTGTTGGTAATGTTCTGGGTAGTAACATATCAAATGTACTCTTGATTCTTGGTGTTGCATCAATAATAAATCCCCCGGGAATTACCAGAAATACAGCCTTGAGAGAAGTGCCCCTTAGTCTGCTGGCATCTTTTGCTATACTTTTTATGGTTAATGATGTATTTTTAGATGATTCGGGTGAGAATTTACTTGCCCGATCAGATGGACTGATACTAATATTATTTTTTGTAATATTTATTTACTATGTGTTTTTAATATCCAAATCAGAAAAACCTGCAATGCTGGAGGGTAGTTCGGCTGAGCCAATGCCACTTATTAAGTCTGCCGGGTTTATTTTGCTTGGTCTGGCAGGTCTTTATTTTGGAGGTGAGTGGATAGTGGGTGGTGCTGTAGACATTGCTCATGTGTTTGGACTCAGTGAAAGCATAATCGGACTGACAGTCATAGCTATTGGTACATCTCTCCCGGAGCTTGTAACTTCGGTAGTTGCAGCCATGAAAGACAAGGCAGACATAGCAATAGGAAATGTTGTGGGAAGTAATATTTTTAATATATTCTGGATACTGGGTGTAACGGCCAGTCTCTTTGGTTTACCATTTGATCAGTCCTCCAATTTTGATATTTTGATAGTTCTGCTGTCTACACTGCTTTTAAATGCCTTTATTTTTATAGACCACAGATATACCATACAAAGGTGGCAGGGCTGGATATTTGTAATGCTTTATGTAGCTTATATTTCTGCCTTGGTGTTAGGCGAGATGGGCATCATTAGTCTGGGCTGATAGATTTTTTATAATCTTTACCAGTCTTGTCATAAATAGTTCGTACCGGGAAAGGTATCTCAATTTCTTCCTCTTTGTATCTTTTATGCAATCTCTTAACAAACTCATGAATCACTAGGTACTGGTCAACAAATTCTTTGCACCTCAAAATAACTGTAAAATTAATACTAAAATCGGCGAACTGATTATATCTTATAAATGGTTCAAAATCCGGTACCCCGCCCTGCACTTCCTTCATAACCTCCTGACCCACTTCTACTGTTACTTTTTCTACATTCTGTAAATCACTGTCATAACTTACCCCTAGATTTACCAGTACTGCCATATCAAGATCAGGTAAGTAATAATTAATTATATTGGCAGAAGAAAGCTTATTGTTAGGCACAATTATCTGGTTACCCTGAAGCATTCTGATGGTTGTATACCTCCATGATATATCCTGTACATACCCCTCTTCCCCTCCTTCAAGCCGCACATAGTCCCCCGTTTTTATTTTATTTGTTGCTATGGTTGAAAGACCTGCAAAAAAGTTGGACAGAGTATCCTGCAGAGCAAGTGCCACCGCCAGACCTCCAATACCCAGAGTTGTGAGTATGGGTGTGATAGATATCCCAAATGAGTTTAGTATTATAAGCCCGCCAATAGAAAATATAATAATTCTGGACAAATTCTCAAGAATGGTTGTAGTAGACAAAGCATTATTTTCTTGTGAGTGAACTCTTATAAGGCCAGCTACCATGTTGGCAAAGAACCATGTTATCAGTAGACCTATCAAAATTTCTATACCCGTCCTCCCCAGATCAATTGATCTCCTGCTTAAAAAATCAATAAAGTAAGTAGAGATATAAACAGATACTAAAAAGAATAAAAATTTTGCAATCTTCTTAAATGATCTAACTATTACATCATCTCCTTTCCACTTGGATTTACTTGCCCACTGCCTGAGCTTTGTAATAGCAAATGATTCAAACCCAATTCCTGCTATAAAACCCGATACAATAACAATTAAAGGTATTATAAACTGTAGTATATTATCTAAAGTGAAATCAAGATCTTCCATTTATTATCTCTTATTATTTATTTATTATAATATTAAACTAATTAAACTCGAGCTCCTTCTTTCTATCACCAGAAAAGCATTTTGCAAACAACCTGTAGAGAGTGTACTTTGTAATTTCAGTTAAATGCTATAGAGTTAGCTCGTATTTTATTTTTATGAAAGGAATAATTTTAGCAGCAGGAAAAAGCACACGATTATATCCTGCAACAATGACTGTTACAAAACCATTGATGCCGGTTTATGATAAGCCAATGATTTATTATCCACTGGAGATTCTAATGGAGACAAGCATTAGAGACATACTATTTATAACTGCACCAGATGAAAAAGAAATATTCCAGAAACTTTTGGGGGATGGAAGCCAGTATGGATGTAAATTCAGCTATGATGTACAGTATGAAACACGAGGCATAGCAGACGCATTCTTAATAGGTGAAAAATTTATAGGGGAAGACAGTGTGGCCTTAATATTGTGTGATAACATTTTCTATGGAGAAAGTTTTAAAGAGATACTGAAAGAAGTCTCCGATCCCGACGGGGGTATTGTATTTGCCTACTATGTTGATAATCCTACACGATTTGGGGTTGTTGAATTTAATGAAGAAGGGAAAGCATTTTCGGTAGAAGAGAAGCCTAGACACCCTAAATCCAATTATGCCATTCCCGGTCTTTATTTTTTTGATAATCAATGTGTTGAATTTGCTAAAAAAATAACCCCCAGCGAAAGAGGTGAGCTGGAAATACCAGATGTTTACAGGCAATACTTGGAAACCGGGCAACTAAAAGTAAAACAACTGACTAGGGGTACCGCATGGATTGATACAGGAACCTTTGAAGCTTTGAATCTGGCGGCTACCTTTGTAAATTCAATAGAAAAACTACAGGGTATTAAAATTGGATGCATAGAAGAGGTAGCCTACAGGATGGGTTTCATTGATGCCGATCAACTTAAAAAGCTGGCAAAACCCCTTATGAAGAGTGGATATGGAGACTATCTTATGAAAATTATTAAAAACGGAAATGGAGTAGTCTGACACTACTCCACCTCCACACTCCTTGCTATCTCTTTGACTGTTTGAATTGCTATGTCGCTGGCTGTTTGTAAGTTTTTATCCATTATACTAATTGCAAAACCCTTAAACTTTTGATGATTGATATTGAATCCTAAGGAAAAAGGATTTGGGGCACTTGGCATATCGGGTGCATGGGTGGCATCAATGAATCTTACAAATACACCATCTTTAGATTCTATACATTCTGAATGTATGTAACCTCCACCCATGGATTCAAAATCTGTTTCCTGATATGGATTAGTATTGCAAATTGCTTTTTCCGAAGATCCTGAAGTATCAAATCCTGCAAAATCAAGTGGTCCTCCACCCCTTCCTTCGGCAAAATCTTTTGTTGTACCGCCTGCTAAGGCTTTAAAGTTCTGTCCAACAGGCATAGAGTTAGATTCATCAATATACCCTTCTCCAGATTCAGCAATAAATCTTTCACCGCTGATTCCACCATCTGCATAGTACACTTTACTAAAGTCTTCCCAGGAGGGTGGATATTCAAACTGTACTCCCAGCTCATCATTTTTGAAAGTTTTCCAGTCGGTACAACCTGTCGATTCTTTATAACTTCCTTCTGTTGCAAACTTCATCTCAGGACTGGCACGAGTTGATATCCCTGTAGTATAATTAATTTCTACACACTTGTTATCCAGACTTTTTAAATCGCTAAAGTAGTTTGTAAAGCCAATCTGTTCAGCCCCCTCTTCGGTTTTAATGTTCATAAAATAATACATGCCGGCCACACTTTCTGCTTCACTCTCAAGGCTTAAAATGCCCTTGATTGTTCCGTTCTGTGGGTCTTTTAGTTCACTTTCGCTATCTAGTAACCTTAAACTTTGCACAATACTATCCATTTGGGATATTGTTTTTTTGTGCTCTGTAGATTCAATATCAATAAAAGTGTATTCGGTATCTGCAGAAACAAACTTATTGTGCGGGCTCATACTATATTCTATTGCAAAATCTGGCTTTACCATGTTGCCGTCTAAATCAACCGTAACCCCTGGCATGTCTTGATTATCGCCTTCTGTAAAAAATACTGAACCACCAAATACCTTAGTGCTCTCTGGTATATTTTTAAATACATCTGTTGCCCCTTTTTCTGCTAGAAGATTTTTAGAAGTATAAATGTTTTTCCTGACATATCTGTTAGTATTAAACAAGGCTAGATTTTTTGATCCGTACTCTTCAGATGGCAACCAACCCAGATCATATCCTACCCCACCGCCAGTAAAAACAGGCGACTTGCGTATATTTATATAGTATTCGCCATTTGATATTTCCAATCCTGAATTAGTTGATTCTGATTGATTATAATATTTTGCTTCCCATCCTTCTGGTAACCCAACTGATAGATTCATTTGCTCTATGACCTGATTTTTTGTTTCTCTATGATTATCCTCGCCCTGCCCATCCATCATCTCAAAAGATGCAATAATATCTTTCAGTAAACTCTGCTCTGTCAGGAATTCATTGTTGCCTATCTCATACTTGCTGTATAGATCAAAGCTGAAAGTACTGTCACCCTGCCTTTCTGTATAGAACCTAGATACAGATTTATATTCACATTCACCAGAAGAATTATCTATTGGAACTAAAGAGTAATTAGACAGACTAATATCTGTTCCCATGAACTCAGCGGGTGTAGAATCTTCTTCGTTTCTTTGATATGAAACGCACATATCCCCTATCCCTGGAGAGTTTTTTATAACCAGTATCTGTCCTTCAGTGTCATTAATATTCAATGTAATCAAATCACTAGCCTCATTAGAACTTGGTTCTAAGTCAAAAACATTCACGCTCTCTTGACCAATGGTAATTTCTTGATTGTCATATCTAAATCTATACCCACTACCTTCTATGACTCCGCTGCTACTGTTTTCTATGGCACTGTCTTTCTCTAGTACCACCTCATACCCCTTCCCCTTCTGCTCAAACACAGCATTACCAGCTTCATCAAAGC
>CAYMEI010000072.1:0-5392 GCA_964389605.1 uncultured Candidatus Saccharibacteria bacterium
ATGGATTCTATGTAGTCTTTATTCCACCTACCCTTAAATAGTTCTGTATCAAACTTTAGCAACAATAATACTTGGACGAGTCTATAGCCTAAAAAGTGATCAATCCTGAATATCTCTTTTTCTTTAAACTCTTTCTGTATATCTTCGTTCAACTTTTTTGCAGAATCAAAATCATGCCCAAAAGGCTTCTCAAGCACTATCTGCTTTCCAAAGCTAGAATCCTTACCTAGCAACTCATTACATCTTGATACTACAGCCAAAGAATTATTATGCTGACTAGGGGGTAAGGCTAAGTAATATATAATATCAAAATTATCATTTTTAACCAATTTTTTCTTTATTGAGTCATATATATCTTTTGCACACTCAGCATTCCGGATATCCACATTAATATATTCAATTTGCCTGAAAAAATCCAGATGCCTGTACTCCGAATCACTGTGAAATGCTATTTCATGGTCACAATCATACCCCCCTGTTATTCCTGAGTAGTTTTTTAATGATCTCTCCACCTGCCCGATAATAAACTGATTTTTATTATCGTACCTTCTGCCTATGGCAAATAATTGGCATCCGTTATGTTGCCTGAAAATATTAAATAGCGCCGGGTATAGTTGCTTAAATGCTAAATCACCAGTTGACCCAAAGAGTACAAAAAACTTCATGGCATCTATCATACTACTCATATCTTAAAGCCTCTATAGGATTAAGCTTGCTTGCCTTTAAGGCCGGTAGAGTACCTGCCAAAAAGGATACTGTTCCAATTACTCCAATGGTTATAAATATTGCCTGGGGGGTAAACAAGAATATCTGGTAGCCTTCCAGTGCAGTAAAGAAGTCCTGCCCTGAGACAGCAGCCTGCACCCCTGAGCCTACTAAAAATGCAGTAATAATTCCTAGTATACTCCCCCACAGCCCAATAAACAAGGCTTCAAAAGCAAAAATGGCAAAGATTCCTTTTCTACTCATACCCAAAGCTTTCATTAAGCCAATTTCGCGAGTTCTTTCATAGACTCCCATCAAAAGTGTGTTAGTAATTCCAAAAGTAGCAGCAACCAGTGCTATTATTCCAAAAAAATTAAGTACCCACTGTATAACTGTAAAAATATTCTGTATCAGTTCTATCTGATCTTCAAAAGTAATAGCCGAATAATTAGCATCTCCAAGCTCTTTTTTAAGCTCCTCTATTTCTTCTTCGGTTAAATCAGGGTCAATTGTGGCCAACGCTGCCAGATACTCTCCCTGTATCTGTGTTTGCTGAAAACCCTGAATGACACCATTTATAATTTCTGCCTGCTCTGGCGGAAGACCTTCGTTTATAGAATTCAGTAATTCTTCAAACTCTTCATCAAGTCCCCCTGTAACACTAATCTGAAAGTCATAAATCTCTTCTATGTCTTCCTGAGAGATATAACTGGAACCCTGATTAATTAGAGTCTGAACAATAATTCCTGCAACTTCAAACTCCTGTATCATAATCTCGCCAATCTGGTTTTCAAAACCAACTTCCACCATTTGACCAATAGCATCATCTGCAGAATCAAAGCCCAGAACCTTCTCGTACCCACTCTCCAATAGTATTTTGTCTTCTGCACCTTCTGCTTCAGGCACTTCTCCTGCCTTCAGTTGTGGCTCAAAATTTTCTGAAAAACCAAAGCCCTCTATTGTGATTTTATATTTTTCTTCATTTTCTGTAGTTATATACTCTGCCCTTATTGGATAAACAGGCTCAACTCTTGAAATCCCTGAACCTGTTTCTTTTATTTTCTCCAGATCCTGATCTTCTAAAACCCTGATACCAAATTCATTTGTGTTGGATCCATCGTATTCCTGTATCCCTGTTTCAGCATCTTCTTTGGTGTCGTCACCTGTTTTTGATACAATCAGACTATTTTTAAGTGTTATTGTATCAAATTGATCATTGAAGTATTTTTTGGCCCCCTCACCTATTGAATTTGTCAAGGTAATAGTCAGCGCTCCAATAAAAATAGCAGTTATTGTCAAAAAGCTTCTTAGTTTATTCCTGAAAAGATTTGAATTTGATGTCTTGAGTATCTCAAAAAAAGTCATTTTAGTTAGTTATTAATCCGTCTTTTATATAAACCTGCCTTTGACACAACCTAGCCAAGTCTTCATCGTGTGTCACCAGGATTAAAGTTATGCCCTTGGCTTTATTTAACCCAAATATTAAGTCCATTACTGTTTTACCGGTTTCCGAATCTAGGTTCCCGGTTGGCTCATCTGCAAAAACTACTTCTGGCTCTCCAGCTAAAGCTCTGGCAACACACACTCTTTGCTTTTGCCCACCAGATAAATTGATAGCCCTGCTGTGCATTTTTTCTTCAAGCCCAACCTCTGTCAGCACAGATGCACCCTTTTCCTCCCGCTCTGATTTTGATAGCCCTCTGATCTTAAGGGGCATTACCACATTTTCCAGGCAATCGTCTTTTGGGTTTAAAAAGAACTGCTGAAAGATGAACCCAAATTTTTTATTCCGGATTTTTGCAAGGTCTTTTTTGGACAAAGAAGAAATATTCTTGTCTTCTAACAAAATCTCTCCACCCGAAGGTTTATCCAAACCTGCCAGAAGATGCATAAGAGTTGACTTCCCCGATCCGGATTTGCCAACAATTGCAACCGTCTCTCCTCTTTTTATATCTAAATTTATTCCCCTTAAAGCCTGAAAAGTGCTCTCGCCTTTCCCATACTGCTTAGTAAGATTTTTAGTTTGTAGCATACACCCTGTTTTTTATTACTTGTTTTTAAAAAGGCAAAATAAACTCTAACATGAACCCCAAAAAAATATCCCAAATATCATCTAGGAAAGAAATGTGGGAGATTTTAAGTTTCCCTTAATCTCTTCTAAGTATTTTATCATATGATCAGAAACTATTTCCAGACATTCTTCATTGAACACTCAAAAGGGGAACAATTCCCCTTTCACTGAAAGGGGTGGCAAATCTGGAGGATTTGATGGGGTATGAATAATTTATTATAAAGAATTTGTATAGTTAAAGAATATCTAATCATTATTAACAAGGTCCAGAATGGTTGCCTGATAATTGATTCAAAAAATTTAGCAGGGATTGGTATAGATGTAGATATTGAGAAATTAGAAGTATTGGGCAAAAAACATCACGAGAAGACCTGAGATACTGAGCTAATCCTGTATCTTATAAGCACGATCACGATGTGGAAATAAAGAATTAGTGATAAACCAGTGAAATGACTTCATACTGGAATATAACTTTAAAAAATATTTAACTATTTTATTATATGTTAAAGTATGTATGCAATTGATTAAGAAATTTTTTTTAGGACTACTGGTATTTTTGAGTGGTTTTTTAGTTGGTGGTACTGCATGGGCAACCATAGAATACAACTCTCAACAGAGAGAGTGCAGAAATATTCTGCATGATGTAAAAGAAGAAATGAATCTAAGTGATGATTATTGTGCGTTTGAATTCAATCTACCTGAAGAGATTGATGATGTTAATCATTTTTTTACCCCAAACCTGAAAAATATTTATGAACTTAAGAACGAATTTGAAACCAGAAAAAGAGATTATAATAAATCAAAAGATGTATATTTTGAAAAACTGGAGCTCAGGAGGGTTATTTCCCCCGAATCGGCTGACCCTATAGTCTGGGGGAGTAAGACGAATGCAGAAAAGTATTTGATAATGAATCGGAGATATGAAGAAAAGGCAAAGAGTATAAACAGGCAGGTATCAGAGTTTATCAATGAGTTCAAGCAAGGTATTGACATGCTTTCACTGCAGGTGAAAGTAGCCAGAGAGCTGGAAATAGATGTTTCCATTTATCAAGAGTTTATTGACTTTGCACACTCCTTGAAGGCCGATGGACAGGTCAATAAGTCTGATCTGGAGAAGATCAAAAATGAAAAGGGGAAGCTGGATGACATGAAGGTCAGGCTGGATGAATCAATTGTGGTGGCTCAAAGGAAACAGAGTCAATCCCAATTTAGAAGTGTGGACTGTAAAGTTTCTAGGTGTATTGCCCTAACATTTGATGATGGTCCTCATGCTACTTTGACACCCAGACTACTTGATATGCTGGAGAAAAGGAATGCGGTGGCTACATTTTATGTTCTTGGCTCCAGAGTTCAGGGACAGGGAAAGATACTAGAACGGGCATTGAGTAGGGGTTCTGAGATTGGTAATCATACATGGGACCACCCTAACCTAACTAAGCTTTCTCCGCAGGAAATTAATCAGCAAATAAATAATACAAACAATGCTATTTTTAATGCAACAGGTACTTACCCATATACAATGAGACCTACATATGGAGCCGTGAATCAGAAGGTGCTAAACAGCGTAGGAATGCCTGCAGTCAACTGGAGTATTGACACAGAAGACTGGAAGATAAAAAACTCTCAAAAGGTGGCACAACATGCAATATCTCATGCCAGACCAGGAGCCATAATACTAATGCATGATATACATCCAACAACAATAGATGCTGTACCAGAGATACTGGATACACTAATAGACCAAGGGTATATGTTTGTTACCGTGAGTCAGTTATTGGGAATAAATTCTGCTAACCATGATCAGTTTGCTGGTAAGGTTTACAGGGATGGATGATTTTGTATTGTAGAATTTTTACATAAATCATAGCTCTTGTAGATTGAGCTTTTTAAGTTTATAGCCCCCTATCCCCGGCATAACTCTCATCCTTATGCAAATCATTAAGAGCAGAGAGCGAAAACTTTTGTTCCCTGCTACGCTTTCATCATTACTGTAGAGGTGGGGTTCTCCCGCCCCTGTGACTAATTGTATTATTGTTGTAGGGGCGGACCTGTGTCCGCCCAACCTTAGAGTATTATTGCAGACACAAACATGCGTATCCACCCAACACTGTTTTAATCTTTATTACAGGGGTGGGGTTCTCTCGCCCTTCATTAAAACACGCACAGAACTGCTCTGCACGCCCAAAGATGCTTCAAGGGGGAACCTAGTAGTGCAATCTTCTACACATCAAATGAGCGAAGCGAAGCAATTCCCCTTCCAAAACAGTTTAAGATTAGTAGTGGCTGTGCAGAGCAGTTTACTGTTTCAAGGCAGTGAAAAAAGCCGTGTGAAACCGGCTTTATTTTTTTCTACTGCCTTGAAGTAGGATAAGGTTAAAGTAGCACTAATGAAGTGCGAGCCAGCCATAGGATTTGATGGGGTATGGTTTACAAGCTCACAGGAGAGATTAATTCATATTTATACAGATGGGAAACCCTGCCCCTGTAGTAGTTCTTTAAGCAGTAATTGGTTTTGGTTTTAAAGATGTGGGTAAAAAAAGAGGGGAGACCAGATTGGGAGCCTATAAAACCCACCCAAAATCTCCCAGAAACAGAAAGCTCATATAGCTTACACAA
>CAYMEI010000073.1:0-5387 GCA_964389605.1 uncultured Candidatus Saccharibacteria bacterium
GTTTGTCATTTGTAGTTTCATGAGGGTTTAGAAAGTGTAGTATGCTCTCCAGCCTGAATCTTAACCCATATAAATCAATTTCCACATCCAAAGCATAAAAATTTTAACAAATAGAAAAATAATGTTGATTAATCTTATATTTATTTTTTTTATCATGTATGATTGGTGGATGAGCTTGGATATTACAAAGATAGTTAAGAGCCCTGCTTTTAATATTGTTGTGGTGTTTTTTATAAGGAACTTAGCCAGTGGTATGGTTGCCCTGTTTATACCTATATATCTTTTTAATGAGCTTGGGTTTAGTATAAAATCAATTATATTACTCCAGTTTGTCTGGATAATATCAGCAGCTCTGGGCAGCATGATAAGCCTGTCTGTGATAAATAAAAAAGGGGTCAGGTGGATCTTGAGCTTGGCTAATATTTCCCTCATTTTATTTTTTATTTTTCTATGGTTTATAGATACTCATGAAATTATACCTTTTTTGCTTTATATTCCATATGGTCTTACATGGTCCTTTTCTGACATGTCTTATTTTGTACTTGTCTCTGGTGTTTCTGCTTCTAAAAGCGTTGCAAAGGAAACCAACATGTTCGCACTATGGCTTAAAGTAGCAAGATTATTTGCTCCACTCTTAGGGGGTATACTTTTACAGTTTTTAGGTAACATCTTTTTATCTATACTATGTATTGTACTGGTTTTATTAACGCTATTCTTTGTGAGCAGAATACCCAATATAGTACCTAAAATGCCCGTCACCTTAAGGTCAGTAGGTAGAGAATGGTGGCTTTATACCAGAAGACTAGGGGATGCATTCTGTAATATGTTTGTTGAGTTTGCAGGCTATATTTTTGTAATTTTATTTCCATTTTTGCTACTGTCAGTTGCTTCGGATAACTCAATACAAGGAATGTTGGGTAGTGCATCTATGATATTTGCTATGATCTTTTCTTCTATTGTGGCAAAGATTTATGATAAAAATCCAAAACAGCAAAAGATGATACTTAGAACGGGTATTTTTGCATATGCTATTGGATTGGTCATAAGAGGTCATATTGTTACTCCATTGATTTTTTATATTGCTACTGACTTGTTTTTTAATGCTACCCAGCAATCATTTTTTGTTCCTTTCTGGTCTCAGAAGTATAGCAATGCCAGAAGTAGCGATGCAATAAGATACAAAATGTCAGAAGAAATAAGCTACTTTATAGGCAGGATAACAAGCATGACGGCCGTATTTTTTATTGCTGCAAGTATATCGAGCGTGCCGGATTTTATAAGAGCATCCATAGATATATCTGCAATAGTCATGATGATTTTTGGTATTGTTTACAGTATAAAATACATGGTTATAAAGAGGCGATCAATGAACCCTAGGAGGTACCAGATAAGTCTCAAAAAAGGACTTATGAAAAAATACAGAAAAATGGTGGCAGAGAGGCTGCCGGCAGGATGAGCGGTGTAAATCTTCTTCTGATTGCCCGTTCTACTTAGTCCGTAAATTTTCATTTTGCCACAAATTCTCTAAAAAACTTGCGAATGTTAAGTGTAGGAATTGTAGGGTTACCTAATGCAGGGAAAAGCCTGTTGTTTAATACTATAACAAATTTGCAGATACCATCAGAGAATTATCCATTCTGTACCATAGAGCCTAATTCGGGGAAAGTAGAGGTTATGGATGACAGGCTGGACAGTCTGTCTAGCCTGTTTAAACCAGAAAAGACTATTAGAAGTGTCATTGAATTTGTAGATATTGCAGGGATAGTCAGGGGAGCATCAGAAGGTGCAGGGCTTGGAAATAAGTTCCTGGCAAACATAAGAGAGACTGATTTAATATTTTTTTTACTCAGAGCCTTTGAAAATGATGATATTATACACACAGAAGAAACTGTAGATCCTGCAAGAGACTTTGAAGCTTTAATAACAGAACTGTACTTGGCAGACATGGAAACCTGCAACAAAAGACTGCAGAAGCTGGAAAAAGAAGCTAGGGGAAATCCAAAACTATCTCCACTGGCAGACAAACTAAAAGCATTAATAAGTAAACTATCCGGCGTTGAATTTATAAACCCTGTTGAGTTTAAAGATTTTAAAAACTTACAGCTATTTTCTATGAAGCCTTTCGTAGTTGGGTTAAATATAAATGATACAGATAATATTAATCATGCAATTGATAGCTTTATTAGTAGTATAAAGAGCAAAAAATTTATATCTGAAACAGAAGATTTTAAAGACATGGTCTTACCTGTTGCAGTATTAATGGAGAATGAAATCAGTTCTTTAGGCTATGATGAAAGAAAGGAGTTTTATGATCAAATGTCTAATTACGAAGGACTCAGGGCAATAAGCAAAAAATGTTTCAATAAGTTAGGCCTAATTTCATTTTTTACAGCTGGTGCCGATGAAGTCAGGAGCTGGGAAACAAAAGAAGGCTCAAAGGCTCCACAGGCTGCTGGTAAAATCCATACCGACTTTGAAAAAAAGTTTATTAGAGCAAATGTTATACACTGGAATGAGCTGCTGGAGCTGGGTAGCTTTGCAAAAGCCAGAGATGCAGGAAAATTAAGGGTTGAGGGCAAGGATTACACTGTAAAAGATGGAGATGTTCTGGAAATTATGCACGGCTAAAACCTCTTTTAATTATGATGGGCTGTCTTACTCTCAGGTATGACCCAGACTATTGTATAAATCCTGAGACCATGCATCATGAATGTAGTAAATCCTTTTGTGGACAGAAAAAGCTGGATATTTTTTAGTGTTTTAGTACATGCAATTGCCTCATTGTAATATTAAGACTGTTTTCAGATGACAGTAAAAAACCCAGATAGAGAGGAAGAGCACGCAAGAAGAAAAAAATGGACACAAAAAGATACACGAGAGTGCAAAAAGAGGGGATGAAAAAGCAGGAAATAGACATCGAACAGAAAGAATCGGGGCAAGAGAGAAAGATGGATATACCAAAAAATCTAGGAAACAACCTGATAGAGACGACCAAGGGTAGTGTAATTTATAATCAGTTTAATATTGTTGCCTTTGATAAGCCACCTAGAACAATGGTTCATCCAAATAATTCTGCGGATAAGAGTCTTGCCCTTTTGCCATTTGATTATGATTTTAAGCAAGAATGTTACACTTGGGTTGATAATGACGGACACGAACAGAGACTTTTTTTGATTAACCGCATAGACTCTCCTGCTTCAGGAATCATCCTAGCTTCTTTTGATCAGCTGACTGCCCAGAAAATCAAAGCTTTATTCTATCAAAGGCAAGTACAGAAAACCTACTATGCAATTGTTTCTGGTGTTCCAAGAAAACTCAAAGGGACATGGGTAAATTTTTTGCTGGATAAAAAAACCGGAGGGACAGTAAGGGCATTTGAGTCAAAAAAAGGTAAAAAGGCAGTAACTGAATACAAGGTAGAAAAAACTTTTAAAAAATATGGGGTAAGTCTATTGAGGTTATCACCCAAAACAGGTCTTACACATCAGATCAGGGTCCAAGGTAGCTTAAATAAAACCCCACTGATTGGTGATAAAATTTATGGGAATTTTGATTTTAATAAAGTATTCAGGCAAAAAACGGGTATTAAAAGGTTAATGTTGCACGCACAGAAGATAGTTTTTCACCTGCATAATACTAGGCAGAAGAAAATAGAGATTACCTGTAAAACACCTAGAGAGTTTTTGAGTATATAACCCCCTGACTATTCTTACAAAGTTGCTAATCTGAAAGTAGAAATACCCAATCATGAGCATTCTGGATATCTTTCTGAAAATAGTCAAAATTGATTCTGAGTCCTTTAATGAGGATCAGATGAGCATATTCATACAAAATTTTTTGAGCGAAAGAGGGTTTGAATTTAAAGTTGACCACCTGAATCAAGTTTATACCAGAATAGAAGGTTCGGGAGGTCTTGGTAAGGAGTCTATAATTTTCTGTGCACACATAGATACTGTATCCCCCGGAAAGGGAATCAACCCGGTTATACATGAAGATGGGAAAGTCACATCAGACGGCACAACTATACTGGGAGCGGATAATAAAGCATCGGTAGCATCACTATTATGGCTTATAGACCGTATTGGTCAAAACAAGCCTGAGAGTATGCACACTCTGGAAATTGTTTTCACCGTGCAAGAAGAAGTGTCCCCAAGTGGGGCACGGCAGCTGGATTTTGACTGGTTTAAGGGAAAAGCAGGGTTTGTATTTGATAAAGGTAGCGAATCTGTAGATTGTATAGTAGTAGAGGCAGGGTTTATAAATGATTTGCATGTTGAGTTTGATGGTGTTGGTGCTCATGCTTCCAGTCCACAACTAGGTAAAAACGCACTACTCGTACTTAATGAGTTTTTAAATCACCTGAGTGGCAAAATAGGGACCCCTTATCCGGAGTCAACGCTGAACTTTGGGTTAATAGAAGGAGGTGATGCAATTAATACAGTCCCTGGATTTATCAGGCTGTCCGGTGATTATAGATCTAAAACTCAACATATCATGAAGCAGATTATGCAAGATATAGAAAATGCAAAATCCAGTACTTTATCTAAAATCAATGGTGTAGATATCAGGATATATGAAGATGTATACTGCATGGGTTACTCTCATGACTTAAATTCTGACAGATATTCAAGACTAAAAAAAGTATACACGGGTGAAGGGTTTCAGGTTATTAAAGAAGTCCGAACGCAATCAAGTTCAGATGCCAGTGCATTTAATAACTCCGGAAGAGACATGGAAGTGTTTTGCCTTGGAAGTGGAGTATACTTGGCACACACAGTTGATGAATACACCACAGTAGGAGATTTAGAGAGACTGTGTAGTATGATAAATGCTATCAGTACTAGGTATTAAATATTGACAAAACATTACCCGCTATGACAGAAGAAGAATTGATGGAACACTTTAATGACCCTCTTTATTTTGGCAGACCACAGGAGTATGATCTTGAGATAAAGGGCTCCAATGTATCGTGTGGAGACTATTTAACATTATTTTTAAAATACTCTCAAGACAACGAGCACCTGGAATCTTTATTTTTTGAATCTGACGCCTGCTCCCTATGCACCGCCTCTACTTCTATATTTCTGAAATGGATCAATGAACAGAATTTAAATTTAAAAGATATTCATACTCTGGATGAAGAAAAAATATTTGAATTACTTGGATTTAAACCATCAATGAACCGGATAAAGTGTTGCACTCTTTGTATTAAAACACTTAAAGCTTTTGAGGATTAACTTAAAATAAAACCTGTTTAATTTATTAGTGAATTGCCACTAATTAAAGATTTAAACAGAGGAGATGAGGCTGAAGGACAGTTTATTGTTCAAAAGGTCGCCTTTAAAGTAACTAAAACAAATTCTGATTACGCAGTTTTTGAGCTAAAA
>CAYMEI010000074.1:0-5213 GCA_964389605.1 uncultured Candidatus Saccharibacteria bacterium
TGTTTTTACAGCGTTTTTTGTAAAAAATTTAACTCCAGTCTGTGTGTCCGGCAATTTAAGCCCTGCAAATAACCTGACAATAAATAAAAATGTCTTACTCACAATCTTTCTTCCAAAGCTCACCTGTAAGCCTTTTTGCGCGTACTTGTTTCCAATAACAACATCATATTCATTTGTCTTTATAAGTCTTACTGCATCTTTTATATATTCTACACTGGGATCATTGCCAAAATCTATAAAGCCTACATACTCTCCTCTGGCTTTTTTAAAACCTTCTCTAATACTATACCCCTTACCCCTGTTTTTTTCTCTGCCCAAAACAATAACCTCTGCCCCCTCAGAAGAGTTTTCTTCTGCAAATCTTTTTGCATTTTCAAACTCCTCTTTTCTTATAGATTCTACAAAACCATCAAACACATAAATTATTTCATATCTGACACCCAAAGTATCAAGTACATTTTTTTTAAGTAAAATGTCTTCTTTAACCGTGGGCTCTTTATAGGTTGGAACTATTAAACTTACCTGCATAACAATTGGTTTTAATTACTATTATTTAACACAAATTATGTTTTTGTAAATAAAATTAATTTATTTTACCTGTCACCCTGCCTGGCAGAAATTCCAGTAGTCTATTTTTGTAGTTAATAAACAGGGAGGACAAAAACAGGAATACAAAACTTAAAAAGTTGGATATCAGGAAGGCAGTGGTAATCTGATTTAAATCTCCGCTACTGATCTCTACCATAAAGACAAAAAATCCTAAACTAAAAATTAAAAAAGGTATGCCTATAAAATTTTTTCTGGTAATCAGAAAATGAGCATTCAGAAAGGTCAAGGATAAAAACAGACTGCCCGGCAAGAATAGACTGGAGATTGAAGAGTCAAACTCTATACTAAATAATATTTCCAGTATTTGCGGGAAAAATAGTAGAGGCAAAAGCGGGATCAGTCCAACAAGTACAACTGCTAGGTTGGCAATTATTAGATCATTCTCAGAAGTAGATCTTAAAAACCTGTTAAAAAAGACTATTACAATTGGCCCCACCCCAAAAAAAATAATTTTCCCAACAAGGCTGAGTTTAGCATATAGATCTGCATCCATGTCTGTGGCAATTCTTTTGACCAGAATAATGTCCAGGGTAAAGAATAAAGTAATAAGAAACAGGTAGAATATAGAATAACGGACAGATAAAAAAGCTTCTTTTAATGAAGAAAGGGAGTTTTGAAACTGAAGATGTATTTTTCCGTATACTTTTCTTGATATCAAAAATAATGACAGGGCGGTTAAGATTGCCCCAAGTACGGTACCAAGATTTACAATAAAAAGCCCAAAACCAAAAACCCTTCCCATTACAGCAAAAACCACCTTGGTAACTGGTTCTACTAATGCAGATATACCAAGTAATAAAAAAGCACTCTTTCCTGTTATAAGCCCTTTAAAGACTATACCTGATCCCATTATCAATATGCTTACGGCTATACTCAAAATCAATCCGGCATCTTCTACCCCATAAATAGTTTTACTGTCTATTGCACTTAAAGCCAGTATAATAAATGATGTGACTGCAACAATAATACTTGCAGAATAAAATCTGCTCACCTTTTCTTTATCTGTATCCAACCTAGACATTTCTGTGGCACCTCTTAACAGGGGTTGATTAGTCAGAGCAGAGAACAAAAGAGTCAGGCTGGTAATCACTCCCAGGGAGGCAAAATCACCAAGCTTAAAATTACCTCCTCCTCCATCAGTTGCAGTAGCATTAATAAACTGATAAACATAATTAAGCACTGCGGCAAAATTAGTTAGAAACAAAAAAGCCAAAGGTTCAAACCTTTGAATGATGAACTTTGGCAACTTCAATCTGACTAAAGACTAGTCACTTGCAATTATAACACAATAATTTGATTTATTTTTATCTATTTTAAATATGGTATGTATTTATTAGAAATAGTAAGGGATGTTGCTTGAGTTTGTTTTGTATATGATTTATGGTCTTGTGGGGCTGGTTGTGCTTATCAAGTTATTAACTGCAAAAATAACTTACAGTCAGATTACTAACCCTGCAGCTGAGTTTGAAAGAATTGCACTAAAGCACAGGCTGTTTTTCAGTAAAAAAATAACTGACAGAGTGTACTTTTTTTTCTTTAAAAAGATAATTTATTTAAGTTACTATCTGGATATATTAATAGCTGTTTCTGCTTCTGCATCTCTTGCCTACCTTATTTTTACTGTGATGGAAAAAAATGTAGATGATGGTATATACTTAATTTCTTTAATACTGGTTTCTTTTTCCTTAACGCTGGCTATCTTTGGGTTTATGCTCAGAAATGAATTGCTGGTTATTAAAAATTTTACAGTTTTTTCAAAAAATCTGGATGTCTTGATTCCTTTTTTCCAGAATTTTTTTGATGAAAAACCCTACTTTATAAAAAAGATGGGTGTTATGAATATATACTATGCAGAGGAAGTATATAGAGTTCTTTCTAGGTGGCTCCAAGGCAGCATACTGGACAAAGTCTACGATAAGCATCTGAGCAATCCTTTGTATCCATCAGAAGCAGAAGCATTGCTTAGAATTCTTAATATAAGTCCAGCAAAAAAACACTCTTTTAATGATATAAAAAGAACCTACAGAGAACTTGTAAAAAAATATCATCCAGATGTTACCAGATCTGATCCCGATTCGATCAGAAAATTTAAGGAGATATCCAGGGCATATTCTATTCTTGTATCAAAATATTCTTATATTTTTGATGATTAATATGTCAGGGTTGCTTATCTGCATTCTTAACAATCTATCTGTATCTCTTGCCGGTTCTGTGTTATAAACCAGGGCACTATCAACACACACTCAAGTGAATAATAGATAGTCCAACTGCAGCAAACAAGGAAAATTCTACAGCAGAAAGAAAAAACAACACACCAGCAAATATCAAGTGGTCGTAGTTAAAAAGAAAAAGAAAACAGTCAGATGCAAAAAAACAAAGAAAGACCAGAAAAACTAAAAATAGTAGCCATTACCAAAATAGAACAAGGTAAAAAACATGATAAAAATTTATGAAGAAAAAACATAAGAAAACCACGAGGAATCCAGGCAATGGCGGACCTGGGCTATCAAGGTACAGACCTGACGGTCCCTCACAAAAAACCAGGAAAATCCAAAACTAACTAAACAACAAAAGAAATACAACCAAAAACTGTCCTCATTCGGGGTATGTGTAGAATATGCAATCGGTAAAATGAAAAACTGGAGAGTATCCAAAGAAAAAGTCAGGCATTTCAAAGGAAATCGTTCCCTGACCATAAAAAACATAGACGGACTTCGCAACCTAATGTTTGCCTAAAATCTGAAACCACCAAGAAAAATCGAGATCTTCAGATTACCTGATATTGTGCAAATTGTCTAATATGTTACTAGGATTTGCATATAGAATATCTTGTTTAATTAATACTAACGGGCACTCTGGCTTATTCACAGAATCTAGCTATTACAATAAAACAGAAAAATTACTGGCTGATAAGTATATCAAAAGAATTAATTATCTGGCTTTTGCTGTGTACACTGGAATTACTTAGCACAAAATCCTCCAGCTTCCCAACACCCAGATCATCAAATCTGCCATGGTACCTGCCAGACAACTCTTTTGGTAGTATGCCTATCTGGACTACATCTACAGCACTTAATCCAAAATGTCTTCTGGTGTCATATATCCCATTATGGCTTTTATTAGATAGCTGCTTTTTTAGCCTAGTAGTACCCATTGGTATATCTATACAATCATAGAATATTAAGAACTTATCTTTTGATATATTAAGTTTCTTATAGTCATAAAAGACTCTTGTTGCCTGCCCGGATAAATTCATAAACTGCACAGGCTTGATAAAGAATCTGGGACGAAGAGCTTTTTTGTCTTCATGGTACTCTACTATATTTTTCCATACACTAAACTGAAAATTGAATTTTTTGGATAAATATTCTGCAAACCAGAATCCTGCATTGTGGTATGTGTTTTGATACTTGCTGCCCGGATTGCCTAAAAATATCAAGAGATCATAGTTGTCAATCAGCACTGTGCATTTTATATATTAAGAAACTTCATAATCTTATCAAAAAAAGTAATCCTTGACTCTATTTCCATCAATTCTTCTCTTAGCACCGCTCTTAAAACATTCGGGTCAGCCGCACCAATTTGTACAGAAATGACCCTGTTGAAGCCTTTTTTAAGATACAGGCTCAATTCTTTAAAATTCTTACTGTATTCTATGGAAAAAGCCGAAAACTCTCCAAACTCATAGAATTTTCCGTTTACCTCTACACCTGTTGTATATATCTTATTTTCAATAATTCCTGCTTCTATTCTGCCTATTAAAAAAAACAGTATCCCAACCGCAAGTACTACAAAAAAAGTTGTCCAGTCGCCTGATGTAATAGAGACAATCATAATTCCAAGGAGTATAAAAAAAACTATTATCTTTATCCACACTGGTTGCTGTCTGATGGCAGTGTTGGGAGCTTCCCATACTATTATCAGCTCTCTGTCCTGCTCTGCAAATTCAAAATCTCTTTCCGTGTATATCTCGTCAGCATCATCACCGTATCCTTTTCTTATTTTATTGCCACCCTTTAATGATTCGTATTCAGATATAAAGCTGTCATCATAAATAGCATTGTGCTGGCTGTGGTCTTCTCCTACTAGATCATGCTCCAAGTGTACAGAAGCTGGAGTAATAAAATCCTTATCTGCACTTCCATCTTTTATTTTAGATTCTATTTTTTCAATATTATCATAAAAACGGTCTCCACCTTTACACTGTTTTGAATCTTCTTCCGTGTTCAAGTTATTCAATCATGAGATTTAATTTTGACTCTATCTTTGTTTTTATTTCTACCGGATCGCCAAATCCCCGGGTCTGTTTTAGAACCTGCCCTGCCAGGAACTGTATTGAATTTAATTTACCTCTCTTAAAATCCTCAACTGCCTTGGGGTTTTCTGATACTATTTTATCAATAATACTCTCAATGTCTATATCATTAGATACCTGGAAATCTTTAAAAAACTCATCTGCAGGTTTTCCTGCTTCCAGATATGTTTCCAGATTCTCCTTAAAGACTTTTGCAGGTAATTTCCCTGATTCAATCAACTTAAAAATCTTTAACAGTTCACTTGTGTCTAAATGATCAAATGGCAGGCTTAACTTATTAAGACCCCTT
>CAYMEI010000075.1:0-5115 GCA_964389605.1 uncultured Candidatus Saccharibacteria bacterium
TTTCCTGAGGTACATCTATACTTTCTTTTTGGGCTATATTCATCAGGCTATTAACTATTGAGTCTTGAGTGATACTTTTTAACTTAAAGTGCTGAGTTCTGGAGATAATAGTGGGTAAAACTTTTTCCGGGTCCGTAGTGGCAAGTATAAACTTACAGTGTGGGGGTGGCTCTTCAAGGGTTTTTAAGAGTGCAGAGACTGCCTGGGTGGTAAGCTGGTGAGCTTCATCAATAATCAGAATTTTGAATCTCAGATTAAAAGGCTGAAACTCTATGCCCTCCAGAACTTCTTTTATTTCATTAATACCCCTGTTAGAAGCCCCATCAATTTCAATAATATCCGGGCTTGAATCAAAGGCAGTACAGTTTTCACATGTCATGCAAGGGTCGCCATTCTTTGGATGTTTACAATTAATTGCCCGTGCAAATATACGGGCAAGCGTGGTTTTTCCAGTTCCGTGAGGACCGGAAAACAAGTAAACAGATCCGGTCCCGCGTCCTTGTCTGTTGTGTGAAAACTGTACCTGGTTTTTCAGGCTATCAACAACAAACCCCTGCTCAAAGACCTGGCTGAAAACTTCTGGTCTGTATTTTAAAAAAGTAGACTCTCCTAGCTTCTGTCTCAATTATTCTTTGGTTCCAATATTAAGTTTAAAAGTTTAAGTGAATTATTTAATAATAAATCATGAAGAGTTTGCCTGTCTGAAAATAAAATACAGGTGCTATCCATGCTCAAAGATGCCCCGTTTTCCTGCCTGAGATTGTCTATATCCTTTGTTTTTAGCATGATATCAATCTCCATACCATATATAATGTCAGGCTCTTCTTCTGTGTCGGCAAGGTCTTTAAGTTTTTGATTATCAAGTTTATTGATTACTCTTGCTTTAATCTTTGAGTATTCGTCTTCCATTTATGTTTATTTATCACTTCTTTTAAATAAATCCAGACTTCCAAGTGCAATTCCTGTACCTTTGGCTACACAAAACTGTGCATCTTTTGCTACAAAAACAGGTAGTCTGGTTTCCTGTGCTATGAATTTATCCAGATTTCTAAGTTGTCCACTTCCGCCTGTTAAATAAATCCCACTATCAAAAATATCTGCCACAACTTCAGGCTTTGTATCTTCCAGTACATCTTTTACAGATGCTGCTATTGATTCTATGCTATCTTTAAGTGCCGAAGCCATTTCGTTGGAGTCTATTTCTATTGATTTGGGGAGACCGGTTATAAGATCTCTGCCTTTTATTGCCATCTTTAACACTTCTTCTTCGGGGAGTTCTATTGCACTTGCAATATCAATCTTTATCTTTTCAGCTGTTTGTTCCCCAACCGCCAGATTATAATTTTTTCTTAAGTAAGTTGTAATGGATTCATCAAAACTGTCTCCTGCAACACGAAGTGACATTGCAGAAATTGTGTTTCCCAGTGAGATTGTTGCTATTTCGCTGGTTCCGCCACCAATATTTACTATCATACTCCCAACTGATTCGGCAACTGGAAGACCCGCTCCTATTGCGGCTGCCAAGGGCTCTTTTATTAAGTAGACCCTGGAAGCACCAGATTCTGTAGCTGCATCAATAACAGCCTTCCGTTCTGTGGAAGTTGCACCAACTGGTATGGAAATCATAACTTCTGGTTTTGAAAACCAGAATGGACCCTGTGCCTTTCTTATAAAGTACCGGAGCATTGCAAGCGTAACCCTGTAGTCAGCTATTACCCCGTTTTGAAGTGGTCTATAGGCCACAATATCATCTGGCGTTCTCCCAATCATGCTCTTGGCTCTTTCTCCAACGGCTAAGATTTTATTTGACTGAGTAACTGCTACAACGCTTGGCTCATTAGCAATAACCCCTTTATCTTTTACATAAACAATAACATTGGCAGTTCCTAAATCTATACCTATAATCTTTTTGAAAAAGCCCAACTTCATTAAACTTATAAGGTAAAAGGATTATTTTAAAATAATTGAGAAGCTCAAGAGAATTTAAAGAATTTGCTCAAAAAGCAATGGATGTTTCTTCTGAAAAAAACAGAAAGAAGCATGCCAGACAAAATAATAAAAATAAAAATTTGACCAAAGTTGTCCCGTACAGTTCGGGATATTCACAAGTAAGTAAAATTCTGGGCAATAAATACAGGCACGCCAAAAAGTCTCTGGGGCAAAATTTTTTGTCAGATGAAAAAATAATTTATCTAATCTCAAAAGAGATACTCAAGCTTTCTAAAGAAAATGGATTAAAGATACTGGAAGTGGGCCCCGGTCAGGGTGTACTCACAGAGCATCTCATTAATCAGGGTATCCAGGTTTTATCGGTAGAAAAAGATGATTTTCTGTCTCGGGAGTTGTCCGTCAGGCTTAAGGATCAGAACTTTAAACTTATCCATACTGATATACTGGATTTTTTAAAATCACCCGGCATAAACCCTCAAAAATACTTAATATGTGGAAATCTGCCGTTCAATATATCTAAAAAGATTCTTGTGGAGTCGGTATACCTTGGGTTTCCGTTTATGATTTTTATGTTTCAGAAAGAGGTGGGGGAAGATGTGCTTTTGAAGCGGAAGAAAGGGTTTTTAGGGTTTTTTGCCGAAAACTACCTTGATTCAAAAAAAATATGTACTGTAGACAAAAAAAGTTTTGATCCGGAGCCAAAAGTGGATGGGATTGTTGTGTTGTCCCGTCTAAAAAATGAGCTGAATATTGATATGTCTACATCACAGAAGTTTTTCAGATTTGTAAGGGCTTTAATGCTCAATAAAAGGAAAAAAATGAAGAATTCACTTTATGGAGTAAGCAAAGAGTTTAGTATTTGGGAAGAGCTAAAAGATTTACGGGCAGAAGATTTGAGCCTGCAGCAGTTGTTTGAGGTTTTCAGGCAGAATGCATAAGCTTGCAAGAGCTACTTTTGGCGTTATTCTGAGTGAGAGATCAACTATGGAGGATTATTTTTTTGTAAATCCAGTGCAGTCTTCTGAGGCTAGCCAGGCATTTAGTAGCCCAACTGCTCTAAATCAGCAGTATGCACTGCAGGAGGAGTTAAGACGCAGGGGTCTTAAAAATCTAAAATTTATAAAAGGCTTGAAGGGTGGTTTTACATCACAGGTTTATGAGGCTGAACTGGAGGGTATCAGAGTTGTGGTTAAGCACACAGAAGATCTGATTCCTGCAAATCAAACCGAATTATTTATATCAAGACAAGGACATAATACCGATATACATATATTAAAGTTACTGCAGGATACCAGAATACGCGTACCAGAAATACTTCATCATTTTCCTGATATTACAACTACAGTCATGGAAGACCTTAGAACCAGTGACTTTACCTTGCTTGCAGGTCTTATGCAACAGGGAAGAGCACCTTATTCTGGTTATAGTATTGGTAGAATGTTGGCTGAATTGAACATACAGGCTAGACAGTGGACAGGGTTTAAGGTTAATTTGTCAGCACATCAAAACGCCTATGAAAAAGGACTGGAACTAATGGTAATGCATCCAAATTCTAATAAGTATTTTAAAGAGATGGAAGAGGT
Organism: uncultured Candidatus Saccharibacteria bacterium; assembly: GCA_964389605.1. Classification (GTDB taxonomy): domain Bacteria; phylum Patescibacteriota; class DYJS01; order DYJS01; family CAYMEI01; genus CAYMEI01. The sequence goes on from CAYMEI010000075.1 coordinate 3,534, forward strand.
GTTTGTCTCAAATAATAATTATATTGCATGGGTAGACGCCCACCCGAAAAATATTTTCATAGACAAAAGGGGTGGGGTTGCATTTATTGATTTTGGCAATTCTAGCTTTAGTGACCAAAGATTTGTGTTGCCCAATTTTTTAGCTCATATTATTGTATACAGTCTTGCTGGTTTTTATGCAGTAGAAGATGCCGTGTTATTTATGCAGGAGTGCGTACAGGGATATAAAGATCTGGAGACAGTAGATGAATATATATTTTGCAGGTACTTTGGCATGGAAGTATTGCATAGAGCAAGTGGTAAGTGGCTAGACGGAATCAACTCTCCAGACCAGAAGCTGAGGTCATTTGGGTTGGGATTGAATATTTTTGATAAACAGGTAAGCAACATTGATAGTTTAATAGAATTAATAATCAGATCTTAGGCGGTGCTAGAGGGTTGATCTTCCCTGTCTACCAACATCATGTTGACAGTGTTTAAGATTAATCTGGAATGTATCAGCCTGCTCATTAAAAGTGCTACCTGTTAAAAGCGGCGGGGGTAATATGTTCATAAATACTACCATTAAGCTTGCACATTATTATTAAAGATAAAAATCCAGCTCCAGTTAAATAATCATATCCACCATATTTTTATTGATTATTTTCAATAATAGAGTATTATGCAGTAATTACTGTTTGTTTGTAGATTTTTCTGTATTTATTTTCTAGTACAAAAAAAATGATAGTATGTGAATGTGATTTTTATTTTGAATGTAGCAAAATGCAGGCAGTATAAAGCTTAAATTACTTTAATCAGTTAAAACCATGAAAATATTAGTTACAAACCATTGGTCTCAGGCACAAAATCTTGGTGACATGGCTCTGGTAGAAGCCATAGTGAGCCAGATGCAGCAAACATTTCCTGATGTTGATATAACACTGGAAACAAGTCACCCGGAAATAACAAAAAAATATTTCCCTGATCTTAAAATGGTAAGGCGAATTTTTGACTTGCCAAACATTAAAAAGGCCAAGAGTATTTATTCTTTTGAATTTATCTTTAAAAATTTTGTTCCACTGGCTAAGTTAGCTTTAATTTTTATTAATTTTTATATTTTTAAATTTCTTGGTGTAAACATGCTGGGGTCAAAAATATTGGATGAGTATAAAAAGGCAGACATGGTCATGTTTATAGGCGGTGATTATATATGTGAATACTACGCTTTTGATTTAAGATTTAAGGAGATTGCCCTGGCCAAAAAACTGGGTAAACCAGTTATTATATATTCTCAGTCTATAGGTCCCTTTAGAGGGAAAAATATTGAAAAAGCACGCAAGTACCTGTCTATGGCAGATGGAGTGCTTGTAAGAGATGACGAAACCGAGAAATTGATGAAGGAGTACAAAGTAGATCAAAGTAGGGTCTATAGAACTGCTGATTCGGTTATATTGATGCAGAAAAAGGAAGATGAAGATGTTGTAAATTCTGCATTGAAAGAGTTTGATATAGATAAAAAAACTGTAGGATTTGTGATAAGAGATTTAAAATTTTCTGATCTGGATGAAGAAGAGTATACTAGGTATAAACAGGGGATGCCCAG
>CAYMEI010000076.1:0-5114 GCA_964389605.1 uncultured Candidatus Saccharibacteria bacterium
TCAGAGTTAAGATTAAACGGATGGTAAGGGTTGATAGTTGGGTGGGTTTTATAAACTTTCTTATCTTTTTAGATATTTAATTTAAATCTTTTGCTTTTAGAGAACGAGACTCTCTTGCCCCTGTAATAAAGATTAAAGTAGTGATGGGCGGACATACATGTCCACCCCTACAATAATGATGGTAATACAGGGGGCAAGAGTTTTTATTCCCTGCTTAAATGGTTTGTGGGTACGGGTGAGCTTAGTGTTTCTGACTCTACTCCTAAGACTACATCTTTTAGATTCCTGGTAAAACTTTCATGCCAAAAAAATATATCCTAGGCACATCTTTTGCCGTCCAGTCTGCTTATGGACATGCACCCCTACTGCCTAAGCTTTAACAAGTTCTATAAATGAGTGCAACCTTCGTAGCGGTTAACTCCTCTTCTCCTGCTGTGCGGCGTGACATGACTCTGGTTGCAATATTTGTTACAAAAAAGATTAACTTGCTTTTAGCTCTAATAAAAAATCCCCCTGCTTGTATAAATCAATAATTTGTACATCTTCAGACTCCAGCAGATCAATCAGTTCTTCTGCAGGATGACCATAAAAGTTTCTTCCGTAGCTCAAAACCCCCACCTTTGGATTTATTTGCTGTAGAATTACCTGGCTCAGGTTGTTTTTGGATCCGTGGTGTGGAACCTTGAGGACAGTTGCACCAAGTTTTCTGCTGTCTATCTGTTCAAAAGTGGATACTTCAGCATCAGCTGTAAACAATACCAGCCCATAGTTATCATGATTATTCAACCCCGGTGATTTAGAATCTGTGCTATACAAACTACCTAGACTGCTCCCGTTCTGACTATCAGCCCTGAGCGTAAAGACTACTGAGCATGCATTCGGGTTATCACAATCAACCCATTCTTTTGGGGATAAAAATTCCAGTATGTAGTTATTCACAATAATATGATCAATTTCTTTGGCATTTAAAAAGTAAAAAGACTCCTCAGCCACCAATTGATCAATCTCTCTGCCAGAATCAAAGGATGGTTTTACCAGGTGTTTAATATTATAAGCTTTACTTAGCCCAAAAAGTCCACCAACATGGTCAAAATCTAAATGAGTAACAATTCCATAATCAATTTTTCTGTCAAAATAATCAAGCTCCATGCCCACCTTGGACAAAACAGTGTTATCTCTGCCAAGATCTACCAGTATTTCTTTATCCTCGAGGTTTATTATTGCCGAATCAGCCTGCCCGACACTAAAAAATTTTATATACCTGCCGTCTGTAAAAATCCTGCTTACAATAAAATTACCAAAAATAAGTAAAATATAAAAACCAGCTATAAAAAAAGTATTTTTCTTAAGCCCCATTTTTCTGCTTCTCCAGTATCTGTAAAGATAAGTAGTAAAGCATTTCTTCTTCAATATAATCCTGACTTATTTCCTGATCTTTTAAATATATTCTGTCGTCCTTTACGACAAGTCTGTGCTTGGCTTTTTTATCGGTGGCAGAGTAGAATTCGGTTGTGTAATCCTGCTCGTGAGCCAGTATTTCAAACGCTTCTTTGCCTAAAATAGAGTAAGGAATTAAGATATTACCCCCCTTCTTTAAATAATCCAGCAACAAAGAAATTTTTCTCTGGTTTAAATTAGGAGAATCATAAATAATCAATAGATCAAATACTCTAGGTATGGGGAGTGTAGAGGCATCTTCAATCTGGGCAAAACTTTTAACGGATACTTTTTTGTTATTCTCCTTAGTTTTTTCTATAAAAAACTCAGTCAAATCTATACCTGCAATGAGTATGTTCTGTGTTCCAGAGAATTGCTTTTTTGCCTGTTGCGCTTTTGCCTTACTCTTAAGCCTGACAGGAAGAGTTTCCAGCTTTTTATAAAACTGCATTGCAAATATGCTCAAAAATCCACCTACTGCTATTGGAAAAAGTGGAACTCCAATATCTAGAAACATTAATGCACCTGTAATTAAAAACCACCCCACAAGACCAACTGTGTAATACTTTGTTGAATTCCCCTTAAAGTACTCCGCCTTAATCAGCTTTCCAGAATAATGTGTTAAAACAGCAGCAAGACCAATTATGATGTAGTTCAGGACTGGTATCCAGCTTAAGACTGCCGGTATAAATAAAATAATCTTATCTGTGTTAGCCAAAAGCCACTTGGGGTTCATCCCAAAAGGCTGCTTTACTCCTGTAGATTTTTTAACTTTACCTGCCCTTATTGATAACTGGGTTGATATATAAAACCCGGCAAATATTACACTGGCTCCCAATAAAAAATAATTTATGTATTCTAAAATATCCCAAATAGTATCCATTCGTTTTCAGGTTAAAATTTTAATGTAAATTTTCTAATTTTTTATTCTCCGGGGTACTTCAGTTGCTTTGTTGGATTTTTTCTGCTCATATCTTAACGGTCACCTTTCTATGTCTTTTGTTATGCACTCATAATACCTTAAGATACTCAGCTAGATTAACATACCCGTAATTAGAGCACAAAATAAACCCGCCAGCCTGAAATATGCAAAATATATCCTGAATTTTATTGGTATATTCTATTTATTATGCATGATTCTGCCAGACATCCAGTAGAAATCTTTAAACACTATGAATGACATTAAAATCGATACTAGGCTAAGACTGGAGCAGGTCAAAGTTAAAACGACATCATTCTGGTAATTTTTATCTTTCAGGGAAGAGATGCCTGTTAAACAACATGCCCTGTAAATCAAACGAGGTAGACTGATACTAGGCAAATTAAAAGCTTATAACAGGATGTAGGGTGGTAAATAAAATTTATTATAATTTAGTGCAGGCTGGCCATATTTCAGACATTGGCAAGACAGCCCCTAGTGTCAAAATTATACATAATTATACATAAGAGATAATAATCTACTACATCATCTAAATAGAAATTAACTGGGCATGGCACTGGCATGCTAGGCATATATACAAAAGAGGTGCTCGATAAAGATTCATATATGAAATATATAATAAAGGAAACCTGCACTAACCTGCGGGCACTGTGGTACACAACCCATAGCTTGCAAAAAAATATAATCAATTATAAAATAGTTAGAAAAGTAGTGATATCCCTTTGGCAAGGAAGGAGCTTTTCGCAATTTCATCAAAGAGGGCGAATATATTCGTCAATCAGGGTGGAACCGCGGTTGAACTCAATCGTCCCTGGGCTTAAGGCTCAGGGATTTTTATTCTTGGGCAGAAAGTAAGGTAAATAAGTATTATGAAAAACCTAGATTTAGAAAAAATGGCCTCTTTCTGCAAGAGGGTGGGTTTTATATACCCAAGTTCAGAAATATACGGCGGCTTATCCGCAATATATGACTACGGGCATTACGGTTCTTTGCTTAAGGACAATATAAGATCTGCATGGTTAAAGTCGATGATCCAAGAGAGGGATGATGTATTTGCTCTTGATTCAGCGATATTTACTCATCCGAAAGCGTGGGTTGCATCTGGCCATGTTGGTAGTTTCTCCGATGTGCTTGTAGAGGATAAAGTAACGAATATTCGCTACAGGGCTGATCATTTAATCGAGGAGTTCTTTGAAAAAAAGGGCGATCCAAGGAGTATGGATAAAAAAACCGCCCAAGAGCTAGCTGAGATAATCAAGGAGTTCAGTATCAAAAGCCCTCAGGGTAATGATTTAACCGACCCGAGAGATTTTAACTTAATGTTAAAAACCAACTTAGGCTCAACTGATAATACATTCAGTGATGATACGGTTGTTTATGCAAGGGCTGAAACATGTGCTGGTATATATCTGCAGTACAAAAATATTGTTGATACTATGCACCCAAAGATGCCCTTTGGTGTTGCGCAGATCGGTAAAGCTTTCAGAAATGAGATAGTTGCACGCCAATTTGTTTTTAGAACAAGAGAGTTTGAGCAGATGGAGATGCAGTACTTTTTACACCCCAATCAGATGAGCGAGAAATTCGAGGAGTGGAAAAAGTATAGATGGAACTGGTATTTAGATTACGGAATACCAAAAGAGAGTATGCAGTGGTTTAAGCATGAAAAATTGGCTCACTACGCAAGCGATGCTTACGATATTGAGTACTTTTTCTCAACCCTTAACGGTTACAAAGAGGTTGAGGGAATACATGCAAGGGGAGATTGGGATCTAAGTCAGCACTCTAAGTTTTCTGGTGTCAATCTTGAGTTTATTGATGATATAAGAAAAGAACGGTATATACCTCACATAATGGAAACATCCGCAGGCTTAAGTAGACATGTTTTAATGTTTATTGATAGTGCTTATACTCAAGAGGATGTAGGGGATGGTGTTAGGACTGTACTAAAGTTTGATAAACGCCTTGCTCCAATAAAAGTTGCTGTGCTACCTCTTATGAAAAAAGATGGTCTGGCTGAAAAAGCTAAAGCAATTCATGAGCAATTAAAAACAGATTTAATGTGTGAATATGATGCTTCTGGATCAATTGGAAAAAGGTACAGAAGACAGGATGAAATTGGAACACCTTACTGTGTAACTGTGGATTATCAGACACTGGAAGATGGTACTGTAACACTAAGAGAGAGGGACTCCATGAAACAGACAAGGATAAAAATAGATGACCTTGACAGTGTAATTGACATTTCATAAAAAGCCCAGTGGACATAAAATCCATTCTAAGAAAACTTAACACCATACACTACCACAGCACCTACAGAGGAATTCCAATGCTTAAAAATCCAGTCGACTTGTTGGCCTATAGGCACATCTTGGATACTTACAACCCCAAAAGTGTAGTAGAGGTAGGTACTTTTGCTGGAGGGTTTGCATTGTGGCTGTCTGATTATTTACCCGGTGCAACAATATATTCTTTTGATCTGGAAAACAACAGGGATAAGAGCCTGAGAAACCAAAAACAAAACAATATAAACTTTTTAACAACAGACATATTACTATATGACCTGTCCAGACTTCATCACCCGGTATTGTTTATTGATGATGCGAGTCATTTTTATGAACTGACAAAAAAACTGATTTTATACTTTGATATGCTTGGGGCTAAAGATGACCTGATGGTAATAGAAGATGGGAGTATTATAGAAGCAATGGAAGAATCTCAAAAATATAATGGAGGC
>CAYMEI010000077.1:0-5032 GCA_964389605.1 uncultured Candidatus Saccharibacteria bacterium
ATGGATACTTTTTATTATCCTGACCTTGGTGAGTATTTTTATCTTTCATTGTTATTTACTCTGATTTTTTGGGTGGGGTTAAATTTACAGGGCATTTATACCAGAAGATCAACGGGACTTGAGTTGTTTTATAAAATATTCACAGGGCTTCTGGTAGGTATGGCTTTTGTAATTTTATATCTGTTTTTTATCAGGGATGAATTTTTCAGTCGCCTGATATTAGTGCTTAATGTTTTTTTAAGCACTGTACTGCTTATTTTTTACAGATCCATACTGGGCAGGATATTTAAAAAAAAGGCCTTATGTCTATATGAGAAAAATCAGGAAAATATAAAGAAGTGTAAATTTATTAAAAGTCAAAAAGAGGCACTTTCAGTTCAAAGCTTTTTAGACGGAAAAGAGGATGCCGGGCTAAGAGAAAATATGTATGATGAAGTAGTCGTTCCGGAAAAGGTGGATGAGGCAACTCTTAAATCAATAATTAACAAGTGTGACATGCTTAATATACCAATTACTTTTACCCCATCGGATATTTTTGTATCAGCCGCTAAGAGAAGTTCTTTTTTTGCTCAAAATAACCTTATTTTTGCAACCTTAACCCGCACCCCACTATTTGGGTATGCAGGTATAATAAAGCGCATTTTTGATATTTCAGTTGCTACAATATCAATAATCTTATTAAGCCCTCTTTTGGCGATCTGCATTCTGGCTATCAGGATTGATGGTGGGTTAAAGCCTTTCTATAAGCAAAAGAGAATAGGAGAAAATGGAAAAATATTCTTTGCCTATAAATTTCAGACTATGTATCCAAACATGGAGCACCTAAAAGAAAAGCTGGTTAATGAACAACAAAACGGGTTGTTTTTTAAGGTTAAAAATGATCCAAGAATTACAAAAGTTGGCAGGTTTTTAAGAAGAACTAATCTGGACGAGCTACCCCAGTTGTGGAATATGCTAAAGGGTGACATGAGTCTTGTAGGCCCCAGACCATTTATCCCCGAGGAAGATGGTACTCTACCGCAGGACAGCACCAACAAAAGACGATTTGTAAAACCGGGAATTACAGGGCTTTGGCAGGTAAGCGGAGGTAATGAATTACCTGTTGCTGAGCTTGTAAGGCTAGATACTTACTATGTGGAAAACTATTCTTTGTGGCTGGATATAAAGATAATCCTGAAAACATTTCATGTTCTAGCTACAAGAAAGAGTAATTAGTGTGCCCAGGAGAGGACTCGAACCTCCACGAATTACTTCACTAGCTTCTGAAACTAGCGCGTCTACCTGTTCCGCCACCTGAGCCAATAAATTTTTAAATTGATTTTCTATTAAGTCTATTTAAATTGAGTAAGTTCATTTTTTTTATTAAATTACTACTGGAGTACCCGTAGCTCAGCGGAAGAGCGCAGCCCTGCGAAGGCTGAGGTCGATGGTTCAAATCCATTCGGGTACACTTGAACTACCCTAAAGAGTTGTCCGATCTTATTATGAGTCTACAGATGCTACCCTCCTTTGGGCCAAAGTTGTCTGAAAGAATTGCTTTATTTTTACTAAAATCCAGCTCAGATTTTAAGTTAAACTTAAGTCAAAAAATACTAAGTCTTAAAAAAATTGGCCTTTGTGAAAATTGTAATGGTTTTTCATCAGTAAACATATGTCCAATATGCAGTAGCCCTTCCAGGGATTCCAGAAAAATAGCCATAGTAGAAGAGCCAACAGATATATTTATTTTTGAGAGGCTGAAAGTGTGGGATGGCGTTTATTACTGTATGCATGGATTAGTGGATAGTTTAAACGGTGTTGAATTTGAGGACCTTAAGATAAATTTACTTGAAGATAAGATTCATAAACAACTGGTAACAGAAGTATTATTTGCACTGGACGCAACCCCTAAGGGTGAGACTACAAAAATATACCTAGAAAGAATGCTAAGAGGAACAGGCATAAGAATCACACAATTGGGATATGGTATCCCAAGAGGTGGAGAAGTTGAGTTTGCCGATGAATTTACGCTAACTGAAGCTTTTAAAAACAGAAGGGATGTATCCTCCGAAGACTAATGCTATGTATAACTAGGATATGATTCATACCGTGCAGGGTCTTGTTATGCTGTATTATTATCTACATGCAATGAAGCCAGATTGATTTTCTCATGTTTTTTTACCAGTAAATCAGGCAAAGTATCCGGGTTTAATATTTTATCAGCCAGATGCTGAGGAAATGGCATGATGCCCCTTCTTTTTGATTGATCATAAATTCTATCTATATTCCCTTCTCTCTCCATCGGAGTTTGGGATACAGGAGATATTCTGGTTTCTGATATAAATATATCTTGGCTAAACGGGTTAACCAGCGCATGCATAAATCCAGCAGGTATAAATAATCGACCTCCTGACTCTACATCAATAATTAACAGGTTTTTTAACAGTGATTCATGCTTGTCTGCAAACACACTTGAGTAGCTGGCGAGTAGTCTAAATTTAACAAAAGAAACCCACATTTCACTATGAGATCTTAAAGGTCCGCCTGAACTATGACATTGCAGGCTTAAAGCATTCCCTGGAAGTACCTGCAGAATTTTTTTATCAAAACTTGCCATTCTCTGCTGTACGCCTGCAAAATGAAACTCATTTTTAAAATAACTACTATTTAAATAATCATCTCCTTCATCGATAATATACCACCCACCCCAAGGACGCGTATTATCAAATTGTAACACAGATAAACTATGACATAGTAAATATTCTTCTACAAAATCAGGGAATTCTACCAACACATTAATTTTAGTAAACATAGGACATATGCAAGATTTTCTATCTTACAAATTCACCATCTTTGTAAATTACTTTTTTACTTCCATCTGGTAAAGTAGCCGTAACTGTTCTGTTGGTTGTTGAAATAATATCTGTATGAACTGCACTTTCATTGTACCCCATTTCATCCCACTGATCTTTACTTACTGATTTTATATCTCCAGGGTAGCTATCGTGGTAAGCATTTCCTAGCGCTATATGGGTATTCCCAAACTCACCTCCAACATTTTCATCAAACAATGTATTAGCCATAAATTTAGTAATTCTACTGAATTTTTTATCTGTTAAACTGAATTCTCCTGCCTTGTCCGCATTTTCAACTGCAATCATATCCAGAAGCACCTGTTCATTTTCTTTTGCAGAAGCCTTTACAACCACTCCATCTTTAAATTCCAGCTCAATCCCTTTAATAAGATTTCCATATCTATAAAGTGGCTGATTAAATCTTATCCAGCCATTTGTACCTCTCCAGTCAGGAGAAATAAATAGCTCAAAAGATGGTATATTCCTTCCACTTCCACCAAGCCACTGTCTGTCTGGCCCTAGCTTAACCTCCAGATCTACATCATCTCCTTTTACCTCAACTTTTTCCATCTTCAGCCCGTCAAGCCATGTCTTAATATCGGCAATCTGTGATGTAACCTCGCTCCACTTGGATATAGGATCATCTAAATCCAGAAAGCATGCCTTTATTATTTCACTCCAGTACTCCTGTATGCTCAAGCCGGCTTCTTTTGCCATACCTTCCGTTCCAAACAAAGCCAGTGTCCATGTAAGTTGGCCATCATCCTCTTTTTTATTCCTTTCATCATAATAATATTTCATCGCCTGACCCCTGCTCATCATTTTTTTGCTGTCAATTCCTTTCAGTGCCTGCGGATCTGAATCAGCAAGTATGCTCACAAAATGAGTAAAATCTTCTACTCTGGCCTTAAGATACCCCTTGGGTACATATCTTAGTTGCTCCTCATCGGCATACTCCAAAAATGACCTGGTTGAATAGGACCTTCTGTCCATGCCGTCCGGTGTAAAGTGTATCCAGGGATGACCACCTGCTTCCAAAACAGACTGCTCTAAAAAAGGAAGCATGGCTTTAGCAGACTCTGGAACCTGCAAAAAAACAGAGTCACCTTTTTTTATCCCTTCTCCGCCCCAGAGAGCAAATTTTATTAATACATCTGCATATTTTTTTAGTATTTCTTTACTTGGATAATTCATTTTTAAAAATTCTAAGGATACTAAATCAAATTCTTTACTGTGTCAAATAATTGTTTCTGGTCATTAATTTTTTCGGCATTGCCTATTGCACATTTTGCCCAATTGTCATCGGGTATGCTCATTAAATCTTTGCCAAAAGAATTAATGTCTTCTATGGTAGTCCCTAAAAGTTCATCTTTCAGTTTTTGTCTCCTTTCCTTTGTTTCTCCCGTTAAGTAGTAGACTAAAGATTTAAAGTCTCTTTCTTTGCTGCTCAAGTATGGTTCAAACTTTCCAAGGGCACCAATAATACTACCCTCCAGATCATCACGACTCATTTTTAAATTACTCAAATATTCTCCAGCACTGTCATAGACTTCATAACTTCTTTTTAAATTAGGATCTCTCCAGGAAGTAAAACCAAAAACCCTAGTTCTGGGATCAATTACAGATCCTCCTCCATATGCTCCACCTTCAACCCTGATTTTAGTCCACAGATAATCCAGGTAAAGAAGCTTGTTTATAACAAAAATACTTCCTGTGAAATCTTCTGTAAACTGAGTTGCCTGAGAAACATAGTTTATTCGGCTTGGTATAATAAGGCCTTCTTTTGCAATTTTATAATCATAATCCATTCCAAGTACCTTTTCTGTAGTGGTGTCAGAATTAAATTTTTCAGATAAATCAAGTAATTCATCAATAAATCCGCCTGCTTCTTTTGAGTCAGAATTAACATGAATCATCATGTTATTTTTTGCTATAACAGCAGAAAGCAGTGATTTAAGATTGCTTAAAATTTCCTCCCAGTTCTTATCAAAATTTTTAACTAGGTCTTTTAAAAACTCATAAAACCCAATTCCTTCTAGTTGATCTTCAAGAAAGTACTTTTTATTCAGATGACTTGCAGACCTTTTAAATGCATGACCATTGGCACTTATACCCTGCAAAGACACCTCCATTGATGATTTTAATTCAAGCAATATCTGCTTAAATCTTTGCTTATTATCCAGATTAATTTCTAGAAG
>CAYMEI010000078.1:0-4908 GCA_964389605.1 uncultured Candidatus Saccharibacteria bacterium
TGCTTATCACAATTAAAACTATGGTAGAAAAAATAAAAATCAGCTTTTTGTTCATGGTTCTATAGATTATAATAGTTAATTTTAAATTCAAAAGTTTACACGAAAATATTTGCTGTTTACATAGTATTTTTTTACAAATTTATAACATAATAATGATTTGATATATTTAATAGGCGGACCCCCTAAGTGTGGCAAAAGATACTTGGCACAATTTTTTTCCAGTAAGCATATGGTACCATGGTTTCCAACTGAACTCATATTATCTATTGCCAGGAAATACTTACCTGAGTCTGATTATTTTGAAAAGTTGCCCCTGTATTCTTTGCTGGAAAAAGAAAGTATTAACTCGTTTTTTAGTAATTACAGTACGGCACAAGTGGTTGATTTTTATATCAACCAGTCTACTACATCGTGGAAAGGCATAGAATCTTTTATAGAAAAGTCTATAAACGAAGGACAGGATTTTGTCTTGAAAGGCTACCATATACATCCAAAGCTGGTTTTTGGATTACAAAAGAGATATTTCAGATATATAAGATCAATATTTGTCTACCGAGAAAACATACTGGATATGGTGACAGGATTCAGAGAGTTAGATCATGCATATGACTGGTTGATAAATACTGAAGTTACAGATAAGACTCTGGTAAAAGTAGCAGAATCAATAAATGAGTTTGGAAATTTTTTTAAACAAGAGTGCCTGAATTATGGATTACCCTGCCTGAGTGTTGATGATAACATAGAGCTAAAGAAGGACAGAATCATTAGCTATCTTAGTCCTTCATAATGTAAAAAGAACTCATCCAGATTACTTAAAACCAGATATGCTTTTTCTATGAGCGAGTCTCTTTTTATGTTTTCTGTAAACAAAAAGAGCTTACTTGCCAGACCGCTTTCTTTTACCTGGTAATCAGTAAATCCATCGCCAATTATTACAGTTTCCCCCTTAAGGCACAAAGATTTCACAACTTTTACTTTTCCATTTTCTTTAGACAGCTCATTTTCTGTATCAACTCCTAAAACCTCTTCGTTATTGTTAAAGATAAATCTATTTGCAAAAATCCTTGATGGATTAATGCCCAGCTGTACCGACACAGGCACAACCCACTCCATAAACCCTCCTGAAATCACTATGATCCTGTCCTTTATACTTGTCAATCTATCTTTATTTTTCAAAAAAGAGTCTGTTATGTGAGTTTTCAAATATTCTACCAGCAAAGATATTTCTGTTTTTGTTGCACCAAACAATTGCAATCTGCGAGTCAGGGAATCTGCAAAAGAAATCCTTCCCTCCATTCCCATATCTGTGATGGTTTTTACTGCTTCAACAATGGATTCTTTGTCTGGATTATCTTTTAAAGATATTTCTGCCAGCTTCTCTAAGCCTTCGCACTTTACAATAGTGCTGTCAAAATCAATTATTATATTTTGAGGTAGATCACTCATTAGTTTTCTGCATTCTAGATAGTAGCCTATTTTTTACCAAATCTGCGCTGGCTTTGCCTTTTAGTTCTTTCATGACACACCCTACCAGAAACATTAGCACATTTTCTTTTCCGTTTAAGTACTCTGATACTGGCTTTGGATTGCCCGAGATAACTTTTTCCACAACCCTGTCCACCAGCTCTTCATCTATATCCACTGATTTTAGTTTTAGCTGAACCTGCTTTACAAATTCAGAAGCATCCACAGATGGATCAATTTTTTTATTTATCAATAAATTAGCCAGTTGCTGACTGGTAATTGTTTTGTCAGTCTTATTTTTAGTATTTACAATTTCTTCAAAATAATCCGCCAGACCAATACTTCTTGTCAATACAAATGCATCTTGAGGTTTTACACTGTAAGTATTTATGAATCTTTCCATTTTATCAGACGGAAGTTCAGGGATATTTTTTACTACCTGCTCAATATATTCATCTTGTAGTTCAAAGGGTGGGATATCCGGCTCTGGAAAATACCTGTACCCTTCTGCATCTTCTTTGGATCTTTGGGTATAAGTAATAGAATCTTTTTCATTAAAACCCCTTGTCTCCTGCGGTGGAGTTTGACCTTTTTGTAGAATTTCTACCTGCCTCTGTACTTCAAATTCAATTGCTTTTTGCACAAACCTGAAAGAGTTAATATTTTTAAGTTCTACCTTGTAAGGTGGCAGTTCTTTTTGCCCGGGTTTTTTAACAGATATGTTGGGCTCCAGTCGCATTGACCCTTTTTCCATGTCGGCCGAAGAAACTCCAAGATACCTGATTATTAACTGGACTTCTTCTAAAAAGGCTTTTGCGGTGTCCACGCAATCAAAATCCGGTTCCGTTACTATTTCTACCAAAGGTACACCTGCACGGTTAAAATCTATCAGTGTTTCATTGTTCCGGTGAGTCAGTTTTCCTGTATCTTCTTCCAGGTGGACTCTGCTTATCTTCACCTGTTTTTTTGTAAAAGTTCCATTCTTATTTTTAACAAAAAACTCCAGCAGTCCATTTTTATTTATGGGTTTGTCAAATTGACTTATCTGGTACCCCTTTGGCAGGTCGGGATAAAAATAATGCTTTCTATCAAACTTAAAATTATTTTGTACGCTACAACCAAGGGCTTTCCCAATAAGCATTGTATCTTCAATGGCTTTTTTATTGGGAACCGGCAGGGATCCAGGAAATCCAAGGCATACAGGACAGGTTTGTGTATTAGGCTCTTTAGAAAAATAATCTGCACTACACCTGCAGAACATTTTGGAATCTGTGTTTAACTCTATATGGATCTCCAGTCCTATCACCAGTTTGTAGCCCTCATGATCAATTAAATTATTCATTGAAAGGGTTTAAAAATTTTAATCCTGTTTTTTCCTGAAAAGCAAAACCTGTGTCAATCAAATTCTGCTCACCCATCCTTTTTGAAAATGCATGAACACCAATGGGCATATTGTTTTTTGAAAAACCTGCAGGAATTGACATTGCAGGGTAACCAAAAAGCACACTTGGACACATAAGAGCAGAATTAATTTTCCCTAAGTTTCTATTTTTTTCTCTCCACTCAGAATCTGCACTGGCACCAATATCCAGATCTGTAAAAACAGTTGCAGGAGTTATTATTACACTGTATTTTTCCAGCAAGCCATCTACAAAATTTCTGTTCAGGTGTCTTACTTTAAGGGCAGTATTGTATAAATCTGCATTTTCAGATAAAGAAACCGGACTTGTAACAATCTGTCTTTTTACATGTACCCCAAACTTCTCTCTGGATTTCACATAGTATTCATGCAGGTCATCCACCCCCTCTGGCTGGTGTCCAAAACGCATACCATCATACCTTGCCAGATTGCTGGACACTTCAGATCTGTATAAAATATCATAAACCTTACCGTCTATCTCTAAATCGTACCAGTCAATATAATCAACTCCCACGCCAAGACTTTCCATTACTTTCCCAAAGTTTTCTACAACTCCCGATATTTCTGCACCGACAAGCTCCAGAAAAGGTCTTATTATTGCAATTTTTGCACCAGAGACATCCCTGGAAATATTTTCATGCAAAGATTCTTTTTTAGATTCAATGCTTGTAGCATCCAGAGGATCTTTGCCTAAAATTGAACTGATACCAAGGGCAACATCTTCCACACACCTTCCAATAATTCCCGGACACTCCAAAGACGAAGCCATTGCAATTATACCATATCTTGAGCTTCTTCCGTAGGTTGGTTTAAAACCAACCACTCCACACAAAGACGATGGCTGGACTATTGATCCATAATTTTCACTGGCTAAAGATAAAAAAGCCATGCCAGCAGAAATGGAAGCTGCTGACCCTCCGCTTGATCCGCCGGGTACTTTATTTAGATTCCATGGATTTTTTGTTGGGTAGAATGCTGAATATTCATTTGTAAAGCCATGTGCAAATTCGTCCATATTGGTTTTACCAACCAGTAAAGCTCCCCGGTTTTTTAGTCTTTTGTAGACCGTAGCAGAGAAAGGGGGAATATAATCTTCTAAAATTTTTGATCCTGCTGTAGTTTTAATATTTTTTGTGTTAAAAACATCTTTAACGCTGACAGGTATGCCCAAAAGTGGACTCCAGGATTCTTTAAGATTTTCTGAATTTCTCAGATCCAGCGTTACAGAGCTACTGCCTGCACCTAGTGGATTGTTTAAAGTTATAAAGGCTTTTATCTGATCTTCATATTTTGATATATTGGTGCTTACAAAATCAATAAGACTGCCTTTTGAGATATGTCCACCAGAAATAAACTTCTGCAGCTCTGTAATTGTGCTTTTAGCTATATTTATCACTAAAAAGGTTTTATGCTTTTAAAACATCCATTTTTTATCTGCCTTTTATTTTTTAAGGCTTTTTTTTGAGACAAAGATTGTTGCGCTTCATCTTCTTCCCAACTGTTTTTAGAGTTATTAGGATTGCTTAAAGGCTTCAAGTTTGTAATTTGCCGTAAGTAAGTATCAAAAATACCAGCCTTTACTCTGGTTAAATCATACCCAAAGTCACCGTCTTCTTTAAGTCTTATTTTAGTCTGCTCTTCTGTTTTTTTTAAGTCAGCCATTCTATACTATAGATTAATCCAATAATTTAATAGTATATAAGCAAGAGATATGCAATTTATTCTAAGTGGTAGTTTTCTGGTCTGTACTTATCAGTACATCATCACAATATTCCGGGGTGATGAGGTAGATACTATAAATCTTAATAATCTCCATTAGTATACCTAAAAATGAGATGAGGGTAAAGGTTTCTATTAAAGCAAATCGGATAATACAATAGCATCTTAGATAATAATTCTTTAATCAGTGACCATGGTATCCAGATTACTCTTACTCACATTTTTAAAACCAGGGTCACCTTGTTACTTAATAAAACCCACCCAAAATCTCCCAGAAACAGAAAGCTCATATAGCTTACACAACA
>CAYMEI010000079.1:0-4896 GCA_964389605.1 uncultured Candidatus Saccharibacteria bacterium
TTGCAATGATCAGGGAATGCTTACGGAAAGCATGGACTGCTTTAAGAGAAAAGCAGCAAATACAAAAAAGATAACTATTCTATGTGACAACGGATACCATAAACAGAAATTAGAAGCTCTCTGACACAAAGATAACTCACTCCATCACTGCTAGAGAGGAACAGAGACTCAGGTGCAAAGACTGTAAGTTAAATTTCGTGGAAGGTGATCAGAGAATCTCTGAATCCACAGTTGTCAAATGTTTTATAGTGTAACAAATATAATTTCAAGCATAAAAAATAATTAAACTACCAGCAATAAGTAACAAAATATCTTTGTGAGCGGATAGCGGGATTCGAACCCGCCTCACCTGCTTGGAAGGCAGGGATAATAGCCTCTATACGATATCCGCACTCTCACAATCTTATTTAGACAATTCATTTTATAAGTAAAGAAACGCAGGTAAATTTCAGTATCTCCCTTCAGTCGGCAGGGTTAACCAGAGACTCCGGGCTTAATATTTTTTCCATCTCGCTCCCGTTCATTATATTAAGCCGTAAAATAGCCTCTTCGATTGATATGTTTTTAGTATATGCCAGCCTAGACACCTGAGCAGATTTATCATACCCAATAAATTTTGACAGGGCTGTCACTTTTGTAATATTTTTATCAAAATACTCCTTACACTGGTCTTTATTGGCCTTTAGTGGAACTATTATATTATCTACAAGACAGTCTATGGCATTACCCATAACAGAAAAACCTTCTATAATATTCTTAACAAATACAGGGAACATAACATTTAATTCAAACTGTCCATTTTGATGCACCATAGAGGCAGTCATAACATCTCCTGCCACTTGGTAGGCAGCTTGGTTTACAACTTCCAGTGCTACAGGATTAACTTTACCCGGCATTATAGAAGAGCCTTTTTGTATCTCGGGAATAATCAATTCTTTAAGCCCTGCCCTGGGCCCCGAAACCATCAATTTCAAGTCATTGCAGATTTTAGAAATACCATTGGCAGATATGTTCAAGACTGATGCTATATGAAAAAATACATCTACATTCTGTGTTGCATCTACCAGGTCTTCTGCAGGCTCAAACGGATAACCTGTTATATCTGACAAAAACTCATTAGAATGCTTTATAAAACCAATAGATGAATTCAGCCCAGTTCCAACAGCAGTCCCGCCAAGATTGGTCTTATATAAATACTTCCTGACCTCCTTAATTCTTTCTATGTCTCTTTTTACAAAAGAAGCATATGCATTGAATTCCTGACCTAAAGTAATAGGCACTGCATCTTGAAGATGAGTCCTAGCAACCTTAAAAACATTATTAAACTCCAGCGATTTTGATAAAAAAGCTTCTTTAAGCCTTATTAGCACTTGTACATAATCATCAATAAGCCCCAGCAGAAGAAGTCTTATTGCAGTAGGAAAAGTATCATTGGTTGATTGGGACATATTTATGTGATCCAGAGGATGAACCGTCTGATCTCTGCTTAATATTTCAGTTGATCTTTGTGCAATTACTTCATTTAAATTCATATTAATAGATGTCCCTGCCCCGCCCTGTATGGAGTCTGTTACAAACTGGCTGTCAAGATCTCCCTGTAAAATTTCTTCGACTGTCTTTTTGATTGCTAGTAAAAAATCATCTGACAAGCCACCTTTTTTATTGTTGGCCAGTGCACAGGCTAATTTAACTTTTGTATATGCATAAATAAGTTTTAGATCAACCGAGTGCCCTGTAATATTAAAATTTTTGAGAGCTTTTTCTGTTTCTGATCCATAGTATTTTTTCATTCAGAGGAATCTTACACCTTCTTACTTCTTATTGAAGATTTTTATTACTTAGCCTTCTACTCTAAACTCTAACCGTATCAATGATCTGCTGTATATATTTCAGGTCATTCCCATTGACCAGATAGAAAAAATCTGTTTTTTCCCTCACCATACAGGATTTTATATATCTGATTCTCCGGATAGACAATCTACCCGATACCGGTCTCAAAGACAGCAAAAATGCTGTTTAACTGATTCAAAACTCTTCTAAACTAGCAGTGAATAATTGCTTTGGCTGAAAAGAAAAAGGTAAAAAAAACCACAACCAGAAGAAAGACCACACCTAAGCCCAAAAAAACAAAAAAGGGGGCACCAGAAGAACCTTCTATAACAATAGGTCAGGATCTTTATTTAAAAGCAAAAAACAAGGCTATAGGTCTAAAAAATAAAAAGCCGAGACTTGTACTTGGTTTATTTTTAATAACAGGTTTATTTTTGTTTTCATTTACAGAAGCCGGTCGTATATTTTTTGAGGTCCTGCTTGGCAGGTTTGGTACATTTGCACTATTTTTAGTAGTATTCGTAAAAATCCTGCCACAATCATATACACCAAAAGGGATCTTGTGGCTCATTCCACTTTTGATATGCACCGGATACTTTGTAGAATCAGATAGTAGCCTGACTGTTTTTGACAAAGTACACTATTATAATGTAAATTCGGGATTTTTTGCTGAAATGCTGGAAAGATTTGTTTCTGGCTCTATTGGAGAAATATTCTTTGCTCCACTTGTGATCCTGATATTGCTTTTGAGTGTGGTACTTTTGATTGTCAATCTATTTGAATTCCTGGGGCAAAAAATGCCATATGCAGAAATCAATGAGCATAAATTAAAAACTGGTGGCTTTTCTTTGATTAAAAAATTGACCGATGAATCCACTTTAAAGGGTAATAATAAAAAAACTGATGAATATGAACAGGAAAAAGTTCTAGTAGCCGATGGATCAAATTCTACTGAATCAGAAGAATTAAAAATAGAGATTGACAGGCTCTTTACTCCAAAAGAAAGCATGGTGAGCAATATTACAGAAGATGATCCTGACCGCCAGAAACTGGACATTGCAGATGGCATTACCGAGAATGTGCATATACCGGAAGAGTTTAGTAATAAAGAGGTCGTTGTTGCCGACATAGATAAGTTAGATGTAAATTCTGAGCCTGAAAAAACTGAATGGGTCTCACCCGACTACCACTTTTTGAAAAACTATGACCCTACTGCAGATGGAGGAGATGTAATTGGCAACAAGGACAAAATATTAAGAACCCTTAAAACATTTAACATAGAGTCAGAAATTGATCCAGGAAATATCCTGGTAGGACCCAATGTAACACAGTATGCACTATCTCCCAAGTCTGATGTCAAGTTATCTAGGATTACTGCCCTTTCTCAGAATCTAAGCCTTGAGCTTGCAGCTAAAAGCCTGAGGATAGAAGCACCAATACCAGGGAAAAGACTTGTGGGCATAGAAATCCCTAATGTAAAATCAGAAACAGTAGGACTCAAAAGTATTATTGATGAAATTGATAACTTTAGATCAAGAGATTCAGAAGTACTATTTCCAATAGGTAAGGCAGTAACAGGCAGGGCAATTATTGCTGATTTAACCAAAGCTCCTCATATGTTAATTGCAGGAGCAACTGGTACAGGTAAATCTGTATGCCTTAATACCCTGCTCTGCTCTATGGTACTCCAGCACACTCCCGACACACTAAGAATGATACTGGTAGACCCCAAGAGAGTAGAATTTACCCCTTATCAGGATATACCGCACCTGCTTTCGCCTGTGATTACAAACCCGATGAAAGTCATAAATGCTCTAAAATGGCTTGTAAAAGAAATGGACGACAGATACAAAAGACTTGCCAGCATGGGAGTTAGAAAAATATCTGATTACAATGAAAAAGCTCCTGTGGCAGACTTACCTGAAATGCCTTTTATTGTCCTTATAGTTGACGAACTGTCCGATCTCATGATGGTAGCAGGAAAAGAGGTTGAGAGTTACATTGTAAGACTAACCCAGATGGCAAGAGCTGTTGGCATACATGTTGTGCTGGCTACTCAAAGACCAAGTGTAAATGTAATTACTGGACTCATCAAGGCAAATATACCCGCAAGAATCAGCTTTGCTGTTACAAGCCAGATTGACTCAAGGACAATCCTAGATTCTTCTGGAGCGGAAAAGCTTCTTGGCAAGGGTGATGGATTATTTTTTAGCCCGGACACTGGGAGACTGGTAAGATTTCAGGGTGCATTTTTATCAGAAGATGAAATTGAAAAAATTACAGAGCAATGGAAAGCACAGGGACTACCTGTAACAGAAGATCTGGATCCTGAATATCATATTTCCAGTAATAATCTGTTCAGCCAGCAAACACCTGATGGCGATCTTTCTTTTACAGGATATGATCCTGTAGGTGAAGAGGAAAAAGATGACATGTATCTAAAGGCAAAAAACACTGCTCTGGAGTCCGGATCGGTCTCTACTTCTCTTCTGCAGAGAAAGCTTAGAATTGGATACGGAAGAGCTGCACGAATAATTGATCAGATGGAAGACGAAGGGCTTATTGGCCCCAACGAGGGCACCAATAAACCAAGAAAGGTAATCTCACAGTAACTACAAAAATACAATCTAACTCCAGCGAAAGTATTTCTTGGGCTATTAAGCCATATCAAGCCTCATCCTCTTGATACCCCTGCTCACCCAGCTTCTTATGGTTGACTCTTTTTGATCCAGAATTCTGGATATCTCGGTATATTCCAGCTCCTCCAGAAATCTAAGACTGATAGCCTCCTGATATCTGGGAGGTAGTTTTTTGAGTCTAGTTAAAATATCCTGCAGCTCCTCAGTGATATCCATATCAGCTGCAAATCTATCTTCGCTGGCTGAGACATACTGGTCTTCATACAATAGTTTTAATAAAGACCTTTTTCGCTCCCTTCTTATAAAATCTATAACCTTACTGCTTGCTATCTTATAAAGATAAGAGACTTCTGCTTTTTCATCCATAGATTCAAGTTTATCATATTTCTCAAACACTTTTAAAAAGACCTCCTGCAATACATCCAGA
>CAYMEI010000080.1:0-4876 GCA_964389605.1 uncultured Candidatus Saccharibacteria bacterium
GGCGTGCGTAAGCCGCCCTGATAAGGTGCGAGAGGGGTGCCTGGCTTGCCAGGCGGGGTGTTTCTTTGGGAGCTATCAGGGGTTACTCCATCTGCCTTCATTTAACCATTATTCGGTTCGATATTAGAACTCTATTAGCCTTCATTTAACCATTATTCGGTTCCCGGGTTTAGCTGCGTGCCTTCATTTAACCATTATTCGGTTCAGCATAGTTCAAAATTTAGCCTTCATTTAACCATTATTCGGTTTGGATTTTACTGGGAGCAGCCTTCATTTAACCATTATTCGGTTCCGTCAAACAAGTTAAAAAGCCTTCATTTAACCATTATTCGGTTTTTTGAGCTCGTGTCACTGCCTTCATTTAACCATTATTCGGTTCAGTTCATCTTCCACGGAAGCCTTCATTTAACCATTATTCGGTTCTAATGTATAAGTTTTGATGATATTAATGTGCAGAAGTTCCATTTTATATCTAGCAACTCGCACAGAAAAGTCTATAATTAATTGAATAATTTTTAATTTGTGCATTATGAAACTACCTATATGGGCACCGTACACACAAAAAATTGAAGCAAAGAAAAACGGCAAACTGTATATTAAGTACAATGGCGGTGAGGTTGAAGAAGATTTAAAAAAAGTTCACTCAATTATGTTGTACGGTGATGTAGATGAAGATATTTCGCCAAAAACACTTGAGGTTCTGGCTTTATCGGGCATCCCTTTAATTATTCATAAGCGGAATATGAATATTTCTAGCCTAGTTCTACCAAGTACCAGAGCAATGAGAGAAGATGTACTTACAGCCCAAATATTATGTAGAAATGACGAGAGAAAAAGTAAGTATATTGCACGAGAGTTACTAAAAGCCAAGTTTAAATCAATGGAGTGGCTACTGCCCGTATCTCCAGCACTTAACCCTAGGTGGAGCATAAAACAGATGAGGAATATTGAGGCTCACCATTCAAGGGCTTACTGGAAGGTGTACTACTCAAAACTGGAGCAAGAAGGATCAAGAAGGACACACGGCAACCTTAAAAAAAGCCTTGATGCTGTAAGTAAATTTGTATCCGGCGTTATTCTCAGATGGATAAGTTATCATCATCTATCGCCTTTTCATGGATTTCTACATGAAAGCACAGAATACTCCAGCCTGGTGTATGATCTTATTGAGCCGTTTAGAGGATTTATTGATAAGGAAGTTTTTAGTGTTGCCTTAGAGAATCCTGAAGATAAGTGGTTGCCATATTCAATTGAAGGATTGAAAGGGGGTTTAAAAGAAATAGTCTACTGTCCACAAACCAGACAGGAAGTAAGCAGGCAGGAATTAATGCATGGGGTAATACTGGCACTTAGAGCATACCTGACGGGACTTGGCAAAAGATTTATTATCCCAACAGAAGGACTCAAAAAAGGTGGCAGACCAATGAAAACAAACTTCAGGCTACCCGGCAGAATGGCAGGGAGGTCAAATATATACAGATAAAACTACCGGGTATCACTAACCCAACTTTTCAAAAATTCTTAACTTGGCACTTCTTGCCCTTGAGTTTGTTTTTATTTCATTTTCTGATGGGGTAACTGGTTTTTTTGTGATTATCTTCCCCCTGCCCTCTCTTTCTTTTTCCTTAAAAAAGTTTTTAATCAGCCTGTCTTCTGTGGAGTGAAATGTTATACACATAACCCTTGAGTTGCTGCAAATACTCATTGCAGATTCAAGACCCTTCAGCTCATTATCTAGCTCCTGGTTTGTAAAAATCCTTAAAGCCTGCCAGATACGGCTTAAAAAGTTTTGTAATTTTTTAAAACCTAGGAATTTGAAATTATCTACTATGCACCTCGCAATGTCTTTTTGAGTCATCTTACAGGTATTTTTTAGTATTCTGGCAATCTTTAAAGCATCTCCGTGTGTAAAGTCACCAAAATCTATTAGAACCTTCTGCAAATCACCCACATTTATACTCTGAATCAAAAAAACTGCTGACTGTCCAGACCGCCTGTCAAATCTTAAATCCATCAGTTTCTGTGAGTTAAAGCTGAAATAGTTATCTTGCTGAAAACTGTTAACGCCAAAGTCAAAAAGTATTGTGGCGTTGGATATATTATCTACATAGTTTTTAATATTGGCATAAGAGTCATTGATCAGTCTGATGTTTTTGATTGCCTCAGTTTCCTTGCAGGCAATTTGATAAATGGTCTCATCCAGCTCAAATCCAATTACCTGAACACTAGGATACGCTTTAATAACTGCCAGAGAGTGGCCACCAAAGCCAAAAGTGCAATCTACAAACAGACATGATGATGGATTTATATTAAGTAACACCTCCTCTAAGAATACCGGAATATGCAAATTCAAGCTACATTACCAAATATAGATTCAAAAATAAACTGTAGCAGATTTTTCCCGGTCAGTATCCAGGTTAGTCCAAAAAAAAACACAAAAATACCAGATAATACAACCAGATTGAGAGTACCTCCAACGGGTCTTCCTATATCCATGTCCCCAATGGCATCTTTTATTGGTCTTCTATAGTAGGTTATTACCCCGCCTGCTATCATAATTACAAAGCCCAGCAGTCTCCCAAAAAAATCTTCCATACAGTTATATTTTACATTAAAATTGAAAATCTTAAAAATAAAAGGAGGTTTAACTTTTTATGGAGTTTAAAGATGCACTTAGCACAATTGTAAAAGCTGGCAAAGGAGGTAATGGTCTTATTGCTTTCAGAAGGGAGAAATATGTAAAAAAAGGTGGTCCTTCTGGTGGAGATGGAGGCAGAGGTGGTGATGTATATTTTCTGGCAAATGAAAATATCAAAGATTTTGCTGGCATACCCAAAGGAAAAATTTTGAGTGCAGAAGTTGGACACCCTGGAGGGCAAAATGAACGGCAGGGGAAAAAAGGTAGTGACCTGACAATTGAAGTTCCTGTGGGGACACAGATTTTTGAAGATGGTGAGCTGGTTTTTGATATAACACAGCACAATCAAAAAGTTATGGTTGCAAAAGGGGGTAAGGGTGGTTTTGGAAACGCACACTTTAAATCTGCCGGCAGGCAGACGCCCAGTTTTGCTGAAATGGGAGATAGCGGAGATGAGTTTGAATTTGATCTGGTGTTAAAGCTGATTGCTGAGGTTGGTATAATTGGCCTGCCTAATGCAGGCAAAAGCTCGCTTATTTCAATATTATCAAGAGCAAAACCTAAAGTTGCCAACTACCCATTCACCACTCTGTCGCCCATACTTGGGATTGTAGAGCATAAAGAACAAAAACTGACCATGGCAGACACACCCGGTTTGATTAAAGGTGCAGGTAGCGGTAAAGGCTTGGGGTTTAAATTTTTGCAACATATTGAAAGATGTGGAATATTAATTCATTTGATTGATTGCTTTGGGTCAGACACATCTAAGATAAATCTAGACGAAGAGCTGGAAAAACTGGTACCAGAAAAAGTGCAGAAATTTGATCTGAGTGAGCATGAAAAAGTACTCTTGTATGATTTTTTGTGCATTAAAAACGAACTTGAAATCTACGATAAAAATTTTGGGTCCGGAGTATCCAGAAAACCAATGGCAATTGTTTTTAATAAAATTGATGCACTGCCTGATTTTAAGATACCTGCGTTTTTTAAACAATTAAGACGAATTAAGACATTTAAAGTTTCTGCTGTTGCTGGAAATGGAATGAATAAAATGCTGGATCATATATTTACACTTCACAAAAGGCACAAACTCCAGAACAAGCCCCCTCGTCTGGAACAGGAAATGGAATTTGAAGTAAAGAGAGAAAAAGAGGAGACTGGAAAAATCAGAGGGTCCGAAGTCAGAAAAGTAGAGGAAGATTACTACATTATAGTTGATTCCAAAGTATCAGAAGTTATCAGGAGAATTGATTTTACCCAGGAAGGGGCAAAACAAAGACTCTTAAGTATTTTAAAAAGAAGAAAAATTTACAATTCCCTGCTAAGAAAAGGAATTAAGGCAGGTGACACTGTTAATATAGATAATGAGGAATATGTATGGAGTGATGAGTAGTTTACTTTGTGATATACTATTTATTATAATACCACGAGATGAAAAGTCTACTCCCGTACCAGATTAACCAGATCAATAAAGCAAATCTCCCGACTTCGGGTTTCTTGTCTGCAAGAAATCAAAAATCTCACCTGCCTGTAGAATACTTTACAAAAACATGCACATTTTTGAACACAGATTTTTTTGTAAACAAAAAAGTACTAATACCTAGGCATGAAACCGTACAACTACTGAAGATAGTAGAAAATCATATTTTACCGTCAATCCTAGATGTAAAAACACAGGGCAGGTTAACTTTTTCAGACATAGGAACCGGGTCGGGCATACTGGGAATATCTTTAGCTCGCAGACTATCTGAAAAGCATATTAAATTTAAGGGATTTCTGACCGATAAATCAAGGCAGGCTCTTAAGATGGCAAGATACAATGCTGATAATGTTCTGAGCAGGGCATCAAGACACAGATTAAGCTTTAAGCTTACCCACCTGGCAAGATATTTTGTTAAAAATGATACACGGCTTAATCTGATTATTGCCAACCTGCCATATATACCATCAAATGAATTCCCGTATTTACAGTATTCTGTAAAAGATCATGAGCCATCAATGGCCCTTAAGGGGGGCAGGAATGGTTTAAATCTTATCAGGCAACTTGCAGAGCAATCCAGAAAAATATTATATAAAAATGGTTTTCTTCTGCTTGAAGTGCATGATTTACACACAAAGAACAGATTCCAAGCTTTTGAAAAAGATTTTAAAATAGAATCTTTTTTGGATGAAAATAGTTTAAACAGGTTTATACTACTACAGAAACTTAAATAAATTTTAACTATTTTACTTTTGATT
>CAYMEI010000081.1:0-4854 GCA_964389605.1 uncultured Candidatus Saccharibacteria bacterium
GGGACCTTCTTTCTAGCTGTCTAGCATAATTTGTGGCTTTTGATGACGGTCCAAGTGCTTCCTCTGGTGATTGTTTTTCTTTACTTGATTGTTGTTCTGTTGACATTTTCTTATATTAATTGTTTCAAATCTTCTGTTAAAAAAGCTGTTAAGCCTTTTGCATTTCCATTGTTCAGGTTATTTTTTAGATTTATTTCTGTCTGGGTATATTCATTTTTTGGTACAGCCAGAAGTTTTAAATGAAAATACATTAATACTGCTGTCTGACCAAAAATAAACTCAATTGGATTTTCAATTCCGTTATTTACCAGTATAGAAGAAAAAACTTCTAACTGATCCTGCTGGTCACTGCCTGCTGCCTGCATGCTACTAACAAAGTCATTCATCTGCTCTTCTGTAAGTAGATTTCCAAAGCTACCTATTAAAACAGAATATATCAAAGTGTGAACCTTAATACCCATTTCTTGCACTTCATCTGCAGAAAAGCCATAATTTATACCTTTTTCAAAGAAAAAATTTATAGCTTCAAGTGGTTTTCCTCCATCCAGAAGAATTAAAAATTCTTTTAATAAACCTTTTTTGTCTTTCATTTTAAGCTAATTATTCTAGTCAATTATATAAAAAATATCAATCTTTGTCAAATATTATCATGGATCTTCAAGATCTTCAATAATGTACTGTGAAAAGTAAGCAGTCCTCCATGTATCATATGATACGTGGTCATCGGGGGCACAAGTGTTAAAAAACGCAACAGAGTCGCCCGTTACAGCCTCTATAAGCAAAGAAATTGCATAAGACTCCAAGGCAACCAGCTCAGCACTAACAGCTCCTATGCTCCCAAAAAAAACTGCTCTGGGTGAACTACCTGGTTCATACTCTAGTACAAAAAAACCTCCGTTACCGGTATAAAAAGAACTAAAATGTGCTAAATCTGCAAATTCTGGCTTTGGAACCCAGTATCTTTTGGTATGCTTGGTATGCTCTACTCTACTCTCTCCATCTCCATACTGGATATATGTAATATGTACTTCATCAAACCTTTCTTTTAGTATTTCCAAGTCAATTTTTATCTTAGGCATCTTTATGTAAGAAGCTCCTGGTCTGATATTACTAATGTTTTCAACTGGATTACCACTTGAGTCGGTAGCTGTTATAAAATCCATGTTTACATCTTCTGAATGAGCAGAGGTTTCATCGGGTGTCTGGTGAAGTGATTTAAAAACAACTAAAGTACCGTCTTCTAACTCAACAACAAAGCTTTCAATAAAATTCTCAGCTTCAGCTTCAGCTTCATAATACAGCATGTCTCCAAGAAATGCTGCTCCAGAATTTTTTACATTCTCCCAATATTGCTCAACTGTTCCGGAGCTGTGAGCTGTTATACCTAAGTGGTCACCATTCACTGAATCTCTAATGTACACAAGAACTCCTCTATTCATTTCCTCCTCGCTAAAATCTGGACCTTGTACATTTACATTGATGTTCCCGTATGAGTTTGAGTAATATGCGGCATATACTTGTTGCTCTACTGTAATAGCTATGGCTACTTTACCTTCTTCCGTAATATATGACACCCCCTCCATCGTTATCAGTGCACCCTTGGGCAAAACAAAAGATTTCCCATTTAATAAATTTACAATAACTGCTTCAATGGAAGCACCTTTCTCCATGATTGGATTTGGTGTTATATCATTAGTTACTTGTATAGGGGCAGTTGCTTGTATAGAGGCTGGCGTGCTTGTTGGTGACTCTTGTGTGGTAGTTATCTCATTTGTACTGGTTATGACTTCTGGGAGGTGTTCCTGCTCTTGGGCATGCGCTAGTTTTTGCTCTGCTATGTCCTGGTGTTCTGGATCTTGATACTCTTCTATTCTAGTTTTTATTTTTTCTTCATATGCTGCGCAATGTGCGCTGGTTAAATGTTCAGGCACAGCTCTTAATGCCACCGGAGACAGAAGAAATACAAAGTGCAGCATGGCAAACATTGCTAAAACAGATGCATATCTATACATTTTAGGCTGTATTTTATTCATTGTTATTTTTAGCTCATCCCTTTTTTCCATAAAAGACAGTGCCAGTGCGACAGAGAATACTAAAACAGCTGAATGTGTATCCCCAGGAATAAATTTGTCTGTTAATTCAACTCCCGATTGAATACCTTCTGAATATGTGTTTACTGCTCCAAGTCCTATAGACACACCTTTTGCTACATAAGCTCCAAAAGAAGTAACAGCCATATTCTTAAGCAAAGTGAGGGCATGGCTTAGTTTTGTATGTTTTATCTTTAAAACTCTTTCTGATATATCCTGCACTTGTGTTAGAGCAAAATGTAATCCAACTGCAGGGACCACAGTACCCGCTAAACCCAGTAGGGCTTTCAAAATAGTGTCTCCCTCTGGCATACTACTTATAATATCAAGTGTGCTCTGACTTATACTTGAAAAAAACTTATTTATGGTTTCACCAAAGTGACCAGAAGAGATAATTTCTAACCAGTCAATACCTTCTGATTGCGCAGGATTTTGTAAGGATAGATCTGTAATTTGATCTTGAGTAATTGCCACTCTACCTTTGGGTCTGGTTAAGTTAGCAATCCATTTGTGATTTACTCCTGCGCGGTGCGCAAGTCCACTTACAGTATTACTTACCCAAGATGCGAAGTCTGGCACTCCAGTTAAGGCTGTAACTGATGCAGCGACTATGGCCGATATTTTAAAAACATTACTACCGGCTATGAATATACGACTAAAAAATCCGGCTTGTGTACCAGCCCCCTCCGTTGATGATTGTTCAGGCTTACTGTATGGTGAGGGTTGCACAGGTGCAGCACTAGGCGGGCCAGGCAGACTTCTTCTCAAATCTCTCCTGTAAAGCATACTTTTCACTAGGTGTGGATCCTGCCCAAATGTTTCAACATCTGCAACAAATCTGGATCCAATTCTAGTGTCAACATTATATATGGTTTCAGCTCTCTGGATCTCTTCCAATATAATTTCTCTTCTAAGTGTATCTACTTCTGGATCATACAGATTTTGTGGCTTTAACAGGTTCCTGACAGATTTTACTTCCTGAGCTATCTCATACCTCTGTCTGTCATTTTGTTCTACATCGTTTCCAATTGGAGACATGAGCATACTTCTAAGCAGTAAATCATTACATGCAGTTTCGGCTGTTATATCTAATTGTTCAGTTTTGGTTGTTTCTGCACGAGGACCTCGCTTATTAATATCTTCAACAACAACAGGCTGTGGTGCATCATGTAAAAAAATCTCTTCACCATCTTTGTTGTAAAGTGAACCTCCTGACGCTTCTACCATCCTGTTATTTTAACCTGTTTTTTTAATAATAAAACTTTTTATTGAAACTTTTAGCAAGTTATTGTAGTATTAGCCTGAATTTAGTCAAGCAATAAGCATGGTTACAGAGCAAACAGTTAAAGAAAAACCAAAATGGCTCAAAGAAGAAGCCATTTATAATCCACCAAGAACAGGTGAATCTATAAAAGGAAAGGTTGTAAATAAAATTCATTCAGAAATCTGGGTGGATTTTGGAGGACCAACACTGGGGGTGGTCCCGGCAAGAGAAGCCAGAGATGGACTGGGAACAGGAAAAATTCTGAATGTAGGAGATGAAGCAACAGCAGTTGTAATGTCTCCAGATAATCAACAGGGATACTGTGTTCTAAGTCTTAAGCAGGCCTCTAAAGATTTGATCTGGGATATACTTGAAAAAAAGAGGGACAGCCAGGAAGATTTTGAAATTGTTCCTGAAAAAGCAAACAAGGGAGGTCTTATGGCAAATGTATATGGCATAACAGGATTTTTACCCGTAAGTCAGTTGAGTCTGGAAAATTATCCCAGAGTAAGAGAAGACGAAAAAGATTTAATTGTCCAGAAGCTTAAAGAGTTAACCGGAAAGCCCTTAAAAGTAAGAGTTTTAGATGCCAGCAGGGATGATAAAAAACTCATATTCTCAGAAAAATCTATTTATGATGCAGAGATAGAAAGATTTTTAAGTAAAATTAAAGTTGGTGATATTGTAGAAGGTGTAATATCCGGGGTTGTAAATTTTGGCGCTTTTGTAACAATACACAATGGTCTGGAAGGTTTAATACATATTTCAGAAATTGACTGGTCTCATGTTGATAGTCCTAATCAATACTTTAAAGAAGGACAGAGAATAAAGGCAAAAGTAGTGTCCATTGATGATTCCAAAGTCTCTTTATCTACAAGATTGATGAAAGAAGATCCATGGGTTACACAGGCAAGAGGGATAGAAGTAGATTCTACAGTACAGGGAAAAGTTATAAAACATCTTCCTTTTGGGGCACTGGTCAGTATAAGAGATAGTCTGACAGCAATTTGCCACATATCCGAGCTATCTGATATGCCAATAGAAAAGGCAAGTCAGACAGTAGATATTAACAAAATATATGACTTTAAGGTTATAGAATTTAATCCAGAGGACCACTCTATATTTTTATCCAGAAAAGGCATAGAAGGTGGAGCTAAGGCACCCCAGGAATCATCTAACAGTACAGAAGAGCCAAAAGAAGAAGATGTTGACCCAGAGCTTGAAAATAAACTTCTGGAATCCGGGCTGACAAAAAACCAAGTGTCTGCCATACTAAAGTCCAGTTTTAAAAATATTAATGACTTATCAAAAGCCTCTGATGATGATCTAATGGATATACCGGGAATTGGAGCAAAAGCAATAGAAAAAATAAGAACTGTTGTTTAATTCTGTTAAATAATTCTTATTCTCTGCACAAACCACCCCATTCTGTACCTCACCCTTACCCACATCTTTATGCCAAAACTATTTACTACTTAACAGAACTACTGTCGAGGCGTG
>CAYMEI010000082.1:0-4850 GCA_964389605.1 uncultured Candidatus Saccharibacteria bacterium
AAACAAAAAAATCTATAGATGAGCTTTTTTGTTTAAATTAAACCAGAGGTACTGATTAGTCTGCTTCTGGTTCTTCTGGTGGTGGTGTTGGTATAGGCTCTGATATCACAGTCCTTACCCTTATACCACTAAAATTAGGTGCCCTGAGGATATTTATGTTTTATAGATTTTAATTTGTATAATAATGGAAACCTTTATCTTACACACAATGAATCACAGTAATAAAGGTGGATCATTTTACTGCAAGTATGTTGCGTTTTTTTTGTTTATTATTAATATGATGCGTGAGGTACCTAATCACTGGTGGACTTGGATTTATTGGTTCGCATGTAGTTAATCAGCTTTCAGAAGTCCATGACAATAATGTGTTAGTGATTGATAATGCTTTTACTGGAAAAAGAGACTTTCTTACAGACAAGGGTAATGTATCAGTAAAAGATATAGATATTACTGATGAGAACTTACTACTTTTAGCCTTCAGGGAGTTTAATCCGGATATTGTTATTCATTTAGCAGCTATAGCCTTTATCCCTTTATGTGAAAAAAACAAAGAACTTGCTTATGAGGTAAATGTAAAAGGGACATATAATATAGTAAAAGCGTGCAGAGAGATAAAGCCTAGGTCATTCTTTTTTGCATCTTCTGGTGCTGTGTATAAACCAGACACAAGAGCACACAATGAAAGAGAAATGCTGTGGCCTGTAGATACATATGGGTTTACTAAATTGTTGGGTGAAAAGCTGGTGTCAGATTTAACTGCAGAAGGGATAAGATGTACAATTGGGAGATTTTTTAATGTCTACGGATCTAACTATACTAATCCTTACATTATACCAACCATTATAAATCAGATAGATGAGTCTGGTGACGAGTTATGGGTTGGAGATACCAGTCCTTCTAGGGATTTTATTCATGTGCACGATCTTTCAAATGCTATACTTGAGCTTCTAAGACCTCAAATCCCTGACGGTATTTATAATATTGGGACTGGAGTAAGTACTACCATCTCCGAGTTAATAGACATCATACAATCACTAAGAGGGTATAGCTTACACATCAAACTGGATCCGGGTAAAGTCAGACCTGTCGATAGACCATTACTATTAGCCAATATCACCAAAATAAAAGATGTAACCGGGTGGAGGCCTGCCATAAGCCTGTTAAGTGGTATAGAAAAATTAATAAATAAACATCCAGTAATATGAAAGTACTTTTTGCACCATACTCAAGTGAGAATATATACCACACTCTATTAATAAATGCCCTGGATAATAATGGCGTTGAGGCTTTTCCAGGAATTGAAAGCAGATATCAACCAATTTTTTCGCTGTCCAGACAGATAAAAAATAATCCCAATATAGATATTATTCATCTTTTATGGACACACACTTTCTTTATTTTTCCCACTATATATCAGAGTATTTTTAGATTCTTCATGTTTCTGATAGATATTCTCATCATAAAATTTTATTACAGAAAAAAGATAGTCTGGACCATACACAATAAATATAATCATGAAAAAAAGTTTTTACCCTTAGACAAGTTCATGACATTTATTCTGATTAGAATTGTGGATGGGATAAAAGTGGAATGTGCTAAGGCTCAATCAGTAATATCTTCCATGTATAAAATTAAAGCTGAGAAAATAGAAGTGATACCAGATGGCAACTATGTAGATGTATATCCTGACAATATAACACAGAGAGAAGCCAGAGAACAGCTGGGGATAAAACAAGATGCTTTTGTATTTACATTTTTAGGGCAGATTCGTAGCTACAAAGGAGTGGAGAACCTGATAAATACATTTAAGGAGCTGGACCTACCTGATTCTAGACTAATTATTGCAGGCAAGCCAATAAGCACAGAGTACAAGAACCATCTGATTACTTTAATTGGTGCCAGTGAAAGTGTGATGAGCAGGCTGGAGTTTATTCCAGTATCAGAAGTACAGCTTTATATGAACTCAGCAGATGTAGTTGTGGCTCCATATAAAGACATACTCACATCAAGTTCGGTCTGGTTAGGTATGGCATTTGCGAAGCCTATGCTAGTTCCAGATATGGGATGTATTATGGAAAATCTGGAATGCAGAAATAACTTTATTTACAGTGCAGGAGCTGGTTTATCCGAAACACTCAAAAATGCCTATAACACCAGCAAAACAAAACTGATAGATATGGGGCAGGCTAATTTTCAGAAAGCACAGGGGTTTACCTGGGATCAGTCGGCATGTAAGACGATTCAATTGTACAATAAAGTTATTAATCAGAAATGATAACTACAACACCGAAAGTTAGTATCATACTACCAACATTTAATAGGGCTCATCTCTTAACAAGGAGTATAGAAAGCATACTGAGGCAAGACTATGACAATTACGAATTAATTATTGTAAATGATGGATCGAAGGATGAGACAAACGAACTGATTCATACATATTCTAATAAGATACCTAGTCTACAATACATAGAACATCCCAAAAATCTTGGTGCCTCTATGGCCAGAAATACAGGTCTGGCATATGCAAAAGGTGTATATATAGCATTTCAAGATAGCGACGATGAATGGATGCTAGGCAAACTAAGAAAACAGGTGGACATAATGGATAAACTAGATGATAGTGTAGGTATAGTATTTGGAGATTTGATCATTATAAGAAACAACACTGATCAACTGTTTCCTGCCCCTAAGTTCACGCCTAGTGATGGCTTCATATATGATAAAGCGATAAGCTATGGCATTTGGGGGCTAGGCATACAGACAACCCTGATAAGAAGAGCTTGTTTTGATGATATTGGTTATTTTGATGAGAAATTACATAGATATATTGATCTTGAATTTTTCATCAGGCTATCTAGGAAGTATCTATTCAATTATATGAATGAGCCATTAGTCAGGTGGCATACTGATGGAAATAATAGAATCACACAAAACTGGGGTGCACAACTTGAAGCACAGAAGTTAATACTAAATAAATACTGGGAAGATATAAAAAAAGATCAAACAGTTCTTGCAAAACATTATCATGAGATAGCTAGAACATTTTACAAACTGGATAATACAGAAGAAAGTACCAAGTATCTACAGCTAGCCCTGTCTTTAGATAATAAATTAAAAAATGAAGGATGGAAATTTGAATAATCAGGATATTCTGGTATCTATTGTACTTCCGGCATATAACCAGTGCGAAAAACTTCACAGAAGTATAATCAGTATTATTAAGCAGACTTGGAGGAATTTTGAACTTATAATTATTGATGATGGTTCAACCGATGAAACTAAAAATATTGTAGATCAATACCTTAAAAATGATGATCGTATTAAATACTTTTTCCAGAACAATTCAGGTTTGCCAGGAAAAGCTAGAAACAAGGGTATATCAATATCTAGCGGGGAACTTATTGCTTTTATAGACCAGGACGATGAGTGGTACCCGGAAAAACTTGAAAAACAAGTCGATTTACTCACTAGTTGTGCAGATATCGAAAGAGTAGGTATGGTTTGTACATCATGTAAAATATTAAGAGAGTCTGGTGATACAGTAAGAATACATTCAGTTGGGCTAGATGAAGCAATACCTCCGCTCATATTATTGAAAGGTATTACAAATAGTTGTAGTGGGATATTGATGCCCAAGTATATATTTAATCAGATCGGGGGGTTTGATAATGAAATATTCATTGGAGACGATTGGGATTTAATGCTTAGAGTCGCATCTGCAGGATATAGTATTAAATTTATTGATAAAGTACTATACAATTATTTCACAGGAAACGATAATTCAACGGAAGTCATGAATATTGAGGAGAGGATTAGATCATTTCAAAAAATAATTTCCAATAGTAGAGATATTTATAAAAAATATCCGTTTGCATTATCTACAAGGCTCAGACGCATTGGAGACTTATATCTTCTGGATGGTAAAAAAAATTATTCCAGAAAGTATTATCTGAAATCCATTAGGCAATATCCTTTGTTTATTGAAGGATACATAAGATTTATACTATCTTTTTTACCTCAAAAATTGGCTGCCATACTAGGGAAGATAAAAAAAGTGTATAGATAGATTTTAAGTTGTAGCTAGGTTTTAAGCTGTAGTTTGCGTGGTTTAATGAAGATCATGATTTTTATAATCAAAAACAGGCACTTTAATCATATTCCATCGGGTAATCCAATAAATCATGGTCAGGGGCTTAACTGATTTTCTCCATATACCTCCTTAATTAATTCGCCTATCTTTTTACTGGTGAGCTGGGTTTTAAACTTAACCTTAATATCCCCTTCAAAAAATATTTCAGCATGCTTAATTTTCTGCCTCTCTTCTTCTCTTAAGCCTTCTTCATCAGAGTTTTTAGTTTCTACAATAAGGTTCATTTTTTTAGTTCCATCCTGATAATTTAAAATATATGCAAAATCTGGAGAGTAACTTTTACCTCCAGCTACCGGTATTTTTATGGAGTTTTTGGGTATTTTGGTAAAAACAGTTACTTCTTTGACGCTCGTTTTAATATTTTCTTTTTCCAGCTCGCTATCGTAAAACAGTTCAGTAAAAAGATAGTTATCAGCTACTTTCTCCTCAGAGTAAAAAACACCAACATCTGAAGCATCAATTTCATTTCTTACTTCACCACTTTTTTCAGTAAATTTTGTAGGATGAACCCCATTCCCTTAAGATAGAGGTGTAGTGCTTTTCTTTTCAGCTCCAGTGGTTTTCCTCTGCTCAGGCACTGTGTTGTTACATTTTGGGTAGTTTATAGTGGTTGTGTGCCAGTGGTTTGTGGGGGTTGGTAGTACAAAAATAATAAAGAGTGATCTTGTAGTATTCCAGAAAAGTGAGGTGTATTTAAACA
>CAYMEI010000083.1:0-4828 GCA_964389605.1 uncultured Candidatus Saccharibacteria bacterium
TTGGGTAGTTTATAGTGGTTGTGTGCCAGTGGTTTGTGGGGGTTGGTAGTACAAAGATGCCAATCATCAAACATAGTTAAAAGCAATACTACTAGAGTGAGATTATCTTTGTGTCAATGGTCTCTAAATTTTACACATCTTTTACAGTAAACTAATCTTGGAAGATAATGCGAGACACTTACACTTCCTGCAGGTAGCTGTTAAGCTTTTTACCATGTATACTCTGCCCTATTTTCTCCAGTGCTTTGGCTTCAATTTGCCTGATTCTCTC
This sequence comes from uncultured Candidatus Saccharibacteria bacterium, assembly GCA_964389605.1. Lineage (GTDB taxonomy): Bacteria > Patescibacteriota > DYJS01 > DYJS01 > CAYMEI01 > CAYMEI01. Next base: position 272 of record CAYMEI010000083.1, read on the forward strand.
TCTGGTTACACCAAATTCCTTGCCTACAATCTCAAGAGTTCTTGGCTGTCCATCTAAAAGTCCATATCTAAGTTCTATAACCCTTCTTTCCCTGGAATTTAGTACATCCAGTGCCTTAAGCATATCCTCTCTAAGCATATTTATAGAAGCCGCATGATAAGGTGTAGCCCTGTAATCCGGGTCTGCAATAAAATCCTGTACTTTTGTACTTCCCTCCTCTCCTATTGCAGTTTCTGAATATATAATCTGCTGGGAATTTCTTCTGAGTTTTTCTGCTTCTTCTGCAGTTATGCCAAGCTCAGATGCTATTTCAGAAATACCGGGTTCTCTGCCAAGCTCCTGGAGTAAAAGTCGCTGAGTTTTATTAAATCTATTAATCTGATCTACAACATGAACAGGAATTCTTATTGTCCTGCTTTGGTCGGATATTGCTCTTGTTACAGCCTGCCTTATCCACCATGTAGCATATGTAGAAAACTTATAACCCTTTACATAGTCAAACTTCTCAACCGCTCTAAGCAGCCCAACATTACCCTCCTGAATTAAATCAAGAAAACTGACACCTCTATTTGTATGTTTTTTGGCAATAGATACTACAAGTCTCAAGTTGGCTCTTATTAAAGTCTTTCTTGCAGTTTCGTCGCCCATCTCCAGCCTTTTGGCCAAAGCAACTTCTTCTTCTACACTTAAAAGGGGAGTCTTTCCTATTTCTTTCAAATATCTTCTGACAGCATCATCCCTTACAGAATCAAGCTCAGATTCAATTTCTGCCACAGTCTTCTCGTCTTCTTTGCTTATCTGGTACAAATCAAAAGTATCCGGATTCTCCTCCCTCTGGTTTTCATCAATAATCCTGATACCCAGTATATGTAGCACCTCAAATACTTCATCGGCAGTATCTGTTTGAGATTCCGGATATGGAACCTGCTGTAAAACCTCACCAAGAGTTATAAACCCGCGGGACTCTCCTCTTTTTATCAGCTCTTTTAAATTATCAGCTAGGTACTCAAATTTTGGTCTTTTTGGCGTTGGGTTTATGCTGGAACCCCTCCCGTCTCTTTTTTGTCTGGAACCCGGCTCAAAACCATCCTCTTCCATCTCATCAGACAAAAAATCCTCTTCTACACCATCTTCTGCATTCAATTCAGCTTCAGATACTTCTCGTCCACCACCCTCTACATCATCTGCGAGTATATCCGCAAAAGACCTGCTCTTCTTTTTTTCTTCTCCCTGATCCCCTTTTTTCTTTCTTGGCATATTATTTTTTACTCTTTAATGCTTCTTCCAAAAATCTGAAAATACGATTAATTTTAATTAATGCATCGTCCTGTGAATTATCTTTAAACAAAAACTGCAAATCCTTCAAATATTTTTTCAGGTTGCACTTCCTTAAAATTTCTACCATGCCATCATTATCATCAAACAACATGCATATATGTTCAACCTCTTTTCTAAGTGTTTCTTCTGCTGGAGTATAATTGATTGTAGCAATCAAATCATCAAAAAGTGTCAAAAGCTTAGGAGAAACTCTTCTATTGTGTAACACCTTGTGCATAGCCAAAAACTTTGTATAAAGGAAAGCACCATCTACACTACTAATTCTATTTGAATAGTCATTTTTGTCAACACTTCCAATAATTTTTCCAGTCATTTCAGGAAATGTTTTTTCTGCCTGTGTCTTTATAAATTCGCTGGCCTTCTGTAGCTCTTTAACTAAAAAAGATATCTGTCTCTGCTTCTCCAAACCACTGGATTGTTGATTTTTAATATCCTCTATAATAGAATTCACAATATCAATCTTACTTTGCATTAATTCTTCTACAGAGCCCCCACTGTCAAAAAACTCATCCATGTCTTTTATGCCCTCCTTAAAAGACAATACAAAATAGTTTAAATCCAGACCCCTGGCAACACTGAAAAATCTTCTCACAGATAGCTTCCCTGCGCTGTCGTTGTCCATAGCCAGATAAACATTATCTGTATATCTGGATAAAATTTTAACCTGCTCAGCAGTAATGCTTGTACCCGATGCACACACAATATTCTTAAGACCACTCTGCCATGCTTTTATAACATCCATCTGCCCTTCACACAATACTGCAAAGCCCTGCTCTTTTATATAATTTTTAGCATTATCCAGATTAAATAGTATATGAGATTTTTTAAAAACCTGAGACTCTTTCCCGTTAATATACTTCCCCGACCGTTCTACTATGTTCTCTGGCGTATATCCTTCCACAACTCTTCCTGTAAAACTTACAACCTGCCCATTAATGTCTTTAATAGGTACAACCAGACGGCCAAACAGCAAGTCAGATAAATCCTGATTAAAAATACCGCTTTCCCGTAACTCAGAATCTTTGAACCCTTTCTTTTTAATCAGATTAGAAGTCACATACCTTGAATTATTATCAACCAGTCCAAGTTTAAAAAAATCAATAGTTTCATCTGTAAAATGCCTAGATTTTAAGTACCTCCTGACTTTCTGGTTCTTTTGAAATATTTGTGAATATACGCTTTGGGTGTAGTTTAATATCTGCAGAATCGGTCTTTTAGGTGGGGCTTTTGACTCACCCTCTTGGTATTCAATACCAGCCATATCACAACACTTTTTTAAAGCATCTTTGAAATCAATATTTTCATACTTCTGGACAAAGCTTATCAAGTCTCCACTTTCCCCACACCCAAAACACTTATAAATACCCAGCTGATCCGACACATAAAAAGAAGGTGTTTTTTCTGAATGAAACGGACATCTTGCCCTAAATCTGGACCCAACCCTTTGTAGCTCAATATAAGAAGACACAACCGATGAAATACTTAGCTTCGCCTTAATCTCCTCGACTATATTCCGCACCTAGTTACTTAAAAAGATTAATACTTACAAAATAAACTTAACCGTTTTGCTTTTTTTGGAAAACTTTTATAATTAGTTGATTTGAGGTTTTTTAAAGGTTTAGAATTTATCTTCTTGTCTTCTTTTAGGGTGTCTTTTGGGGCGATGTCTTTTGTGTCCTTTTTTGCTCTTCCGTGTTTTCTGCCTTTTTCGGGAACAGATACGGTCAACAGCCAGGAAGATACTACACAGAAAAGTATACCGTCAGATCAAAATACAGACAAGCTCATAAGTTCAGTAATACTAACACCTCTTGATCAGAATATTGGCATATTGAAACCAGGAGAAACAGGTGTAGCTGAGTTCAGTATATCTAACCCAGGTGATGAAAATGTACTTGTTGATATTGAAATACTGGAAGATTCAATAAAGGATATAAACGCTAGAGAGGAAATCTTCAGCTGGTTAACATTTGAACCAGATAAAAGTTTTAGTCTTAAAAAATACGGAGAAATAGGAGACATTAAGAATTTTGAGCTGTCTATTACTCCATCAGAAAAGGCTAGGGAGGGCTCCTACAAACTTAAGGTTGCAGCTTTTTCCTATACTGACCAGAACGAATCCAATACAAAAATCAGGACGGGACAATCTGTATTTTTAAACTTCAGTATTGCCAATGAAGTAAGAAAATCGGTAGAGGTTGTAGACTTTAAGCTAAAGCAGAATAATGAACTGGTAGAAGATGAAATTCATAGTAATGCAGGCATAGGCGAAATGTTTTCTGGAGTAACCCATGAGTTTACATCAACCGTTGACATAAAAAGTAACAGTAATGTTACAATCAGACCAAAAATTGTTGTCAGGGTTACCGACAAAGAAAATAACCCTGTAAGTACAACCGTGGATTTTTCCACCAGAAAGATCCTTGATCCCTACGCCAGAATGTTAATGACAGAAAATGAAAACTTCTCTGTACTGTTCAGGGATGCCATTAATATGGAATCAAAATTTGTAACTATGGAATCCGGGGTTGTATTTCCACCCAGTGACATTGAAGCTGGCTCGGAATATAAAACAGAAGAAATTAACTTTAGAATAGAAGATGGGCTAAAGAAAGGTGAGTACAATTTTGAAGTCACCGTATTTGATGAAAATAAAAAGCAACTGACAAGTAAAGTTTTTACATATAAAATAGCAGGCTCCAATCTGTTATTAATTGCCATTGCATCGGCCGGAATTGTATTTCTGGTAATAATAGCTTTACTTGTACACTTTCTTGTGTTAAAATCTAAAGATAGTAGAAGTGCAAAGCAAATTGAAACATAGAATTAAAAAGGTTTGTTATTTTGCTTGGTTTGGTGTCTTGCTGGGGCTTCCTCTTTCTATATATGCAGACAAGAGTTTTAATGTACATATACCAAAATCTGGCGTGTTTTTAGCCAGTAATACATCAGCCATTGATCAGGAAATTAGAATCAGAAGAAACGAAATAGACTCTATTAATGATAATATCGCAGAAATTGAAAAAAGGATACTGGATATATCTCAAAACAAACAAAGTGCCGAAGATCAATTACAACTGGTTGAGGAGGGCATAAATAAGACACTTCTGGAAATTGATTTAAGTGAAAAACAGATATTATCAAAAGAGCTTGAGATTCAAAAGCAGGATGAAGAAATAGCCAGACTATTAACAAAAATTGAAGCCCGGCAGACACTGG
>CAYMEI010000084.1:0-4755 GCA_964389605.1 uncultured Candidatus Saccharibacteria bacterium
GCACTTCATTAGTGCGGCTAAAGCACGCACAGAACTGCTCTGCACGCCTTAAGCGGTATTTATCCGTAGGGACAGGTTTGAAACCTGTCCCTACTTCTACACATTCAAGTGATAGTAGCGAAGCAGGGAGCAAAAATTTTTGCTCCCTGATATTAAACGGTTTGCGGGTGAGGGTGAGTATATGAAAAGGGACCTATTCATTCATTCCCAGAACTTTATCTATCTGTGCGTTATCCAGCTCGGGTCCGTACATAATTTTTTCGCTTATTAAAGTATACTTCATCAGCTCATCCTCTGTAAACCATAGAGGTATCTCCTGATCAGCTTCTTCTTTGTTGCCGGAAGCGTGAACCATGTTTCTGACAGGCCTCTCTTCTGTGTCTGCATGCCTGTAACTGTCGTGAGAATAATCTCCTCTAATGGAGCCCATTTCGGCTGTATATGGCTCGGTACCTCCAACAATTTTCCTGACTATTTTAATGCATGATATGCCTTCAACCACCATACAGAACACCGGACCACTTGACAGGTAGTCAATTAATAGCCTCTGTATCCTCCTGCCTACCTCTAGGGGCGTTTCTTTTATTTCTACGCCTTGTTTCTGGTATGCCTCGATTGTCTTGGTTCCTGTAAAAATACGAGCCTCATCTCCACCAACATCATAGTGGTTAAACGACTGTTCTTTTGTGGGCCAGTCCATTTTTGCACCTACTATTTTTAGTCCAGCTTTCTCAAATCTGCTGATTACTTCTCCTATTAACCCTCTTTGCACTCCATCCGGCTTTAGAATTACCAGACTTCTCTCTCTGAATGTATCTACTCTCTTTGCCATTTCAATAATTTTTTAAAATATTGGTTTTTTTATTAAAGTATTTTTGATAGATATTAGTTGGATTTGAACCTTGAAGAAAAAAGTAGTGAGTATGAAGCGTCAAATCCCCAGCCAGAAAATAAAAAATCTAAAAAATGGATAGTTGTGTTTATTAGCATTGCAGGTTTAATACTAAGTCTTCCGTTTATGGCTTTCTTGGAAGTCAGGTACAGCTTTAAAGATAGGATAATCTATAGACTGGAAGAAGTGGAGTCTGTAGAGTATGGCATAGTGTTTGGTGCGGGAGTTATTGGTGACAGACCTTCTGCTGTACTTGGAGACAGGGTGGGTTCGTCTGTGGAATTATATAATTCAGGAAAGGTTAAAAAGCTTTTAATGAGCGGAGATGGTAGAATGACAGATTATGATGAACCGGAAGTTATGAAAAATGTAGCCATTGAGCTGGGGGTACCAGAATCGGATATATTAATGGATAAATCGGGTCTCAGGACATATAACACCTGTTTCAGGGCAAGACAGGAGTATGGTATAGCAAAGGCAGTATTGGTTACCCAGGATTTTCATCTGGAGAGGAGTCTTTATACATGCAATAAGCTTGGTATTGACAGTGTCGGGTATGTTGCAGATGAAAGGGAATATTCAGGTGCTGTGAGATTTTCTTTAAGAGAGATACCTGCTTCAGTAATGGCTTATTTAGAAGTTAATTTTTTAAAACCAGAAGTATAATGGAGGGAGCCCTTTTGATTTTATTAATAGTGGCAATTTTTATGACAATAGTGTCTATGCTTTTATCTGTTATAGCCTTGTCTAGGCTGTCCTCTGCCCAGAAAATATTAAAAAATATTGATAAAAAAACAGTCTCAGAGTTACTGAGCAAGCTAAAAAATCTGGAGTTGATTCAGGCAAATATTGTAGATGAATTAAAATCTTTTAAAATTAAGCAGTTGCAATTTTTAAAGTCTCCAAAAACTATCAGGTTTAATGCGTTTGAAGAAAAGGGTGCTAGGCAAAGTTTTGTAGTGGGGTTTTTGGATGATAATTTGAACGGATTGATTTTAACTTCTATATACACAAGAGGATCCAGCAGGATTTACACAAAAGAAATATCAGGAGGCGAGCCGTCTAGGGGGGAGCTTTTGTCTGAAGAGATTGAATTAATAAATAACTATAAAAAATGATCTTACCGGTTAAGCGAACAAGTAAAGAAACACTGACAAATATATCTCAGGATAATGGGACAATTGTTGGTAGCAGTGTTAAAATTAACGGAAATCTAAAAAGTAGCGGAAACATACAGATAGATGGTTACTTTGAAGGAACCGTTGAAGGGAAAATAGTATTTGTGTCAGATATCGGGTATGTTAAAGGAAGAATACTGGCAGACACTGTGACGATTTCAGGAGTGGCAAGTGGTGAGATATTTGCATCAACCAGAGTCAATTTACTAGATGGCTCCAAGGTGTATGCTCAAATAAAAACACCGTCTATCGGGGTTGAACCTGGAGCGGTATTTAATGGAGGGTGCGAAATGGGTGATTTGGGGGACATAGAAAGATATTCTATGCAAGATCAGAAAGCCGGTTCACCTGAAGAAGATCAGACATATTATCTAGAGTAGATATCGCGGAAATTATCTTGCAATATCTTTTTGAGCCAGGGTGTGTATTCTGTGGGTTGTTTGCTGTATTGCCTTGTAAATTGCTGTTCTGCCAGAAAGTCTCCGGAGTCCCATCTTTGCGGAATTTATCCGTGTCTCCGTATCATCTATCAGGCCCCTATAGTATCTACCACCAAAGATTTCATTCGGCTCGCTTTCTTCATAATCTGATTCTGTGTCATCAAAATGATAAATATGCTTGTATAAATAATTTAATTCCGCATCAAATATTCCCAGCCCTTTGCATGCTCTTCTGTAGGTTCATAGCGAGATTCTCCTAGCACAGGATAAGGAAAAACAGAACTGCTTAGCAGATTTTTGAACAATAGCTTTTTGCTCAATCGTCTTTTTATAAACATCTGCCCTGATTCATTGAATAATGTAGCAGAAAATGCTCTATGCAGTTTTTTGCAACCTTTTTTATATGCAGAATATTTATCCTCATATCCCAGCATATCATTCATATTATCTATTATCCACAATAACTATCTTAGGGCAGTATATGTTTACCTGAGAATTACTGATCTAAGATTCAATGTTTTCGCCAGTCCACCCTTTTGATGTTTATTAGAAGGACTATCCGGAATACTGTTGTGATCAGCTGCTTCTTTTCCTTGAAATTCAGACTGATGGTCGCCAATAATATCTTGAGTGGTCAATGATTTGCTCCTGCTGCCATCCTTGCACGCCTTGTTAATAGTGTGATCTGGCAGTAGTATATCAAATGGCATACCCTTCTGCAACTCTACTTGTTTATAAAATAAATGTACGGCCATAGACTCTGTTAGTCCGAGTTTTTTTAGTATCTTTTGCACATTTGTTTTCAGGTCTTCTTCAATCCTCAGTGTAACAAATTTTGTTTTTCCTTTACTTGATTTTTCAGGCTTAGTGTTTTCAGGCATTTCAGTGGTTTTATAGGGACCGTTTTATTTTTTTTAAGTTTTTTTAATATGCTGATAGCCATAAGTTGGTAAAAAGTATATTTTAAATAAAGTAATCTTGTGCATATTGTATTAGATGCAAGGTTGTTTGGACCTAGACACACAGGTATTGGAATTTATACACAAAATCTAATTAAAAACCTAGTGTATTTATATCCAGAGGATTTTTTTACTGCAATACTATCTGGAGAAGACTACAATACCTGCCACATACAGTCTGATAATTTTCAGAAAATATCTACTAATGTGCTAGGTTATAGCTTTAAGGAACAGGTAATCTTTCCCGGATTACTAAAAAGTCTTAATCCGGATCTTGTACATTTTACTAACTTCAACAAGCCTATTTTTTATAATAACAGGTCTGTAATAACATTTCATGATCTCACGCTTTTAAAATTTAGATCTCAGAGGAAAACCCTTAAGAGCAGGTTAGGACTCAACAAGCCTGCATCAATCTTGGCTAATTTAGTAAATTTAGCCAGTACAGAAAAAATCATAGCAGTATCAGAGTATACAAAACAGGAATTGATGGAATTTTTTAGTGTGCCCGGTGGGAGAATCAAGGTAATATATGAAGGTTTTGATAAAGACCTGTTCCAGATGAGCTACCCTGAGCCATTTCACAATTCCACTCTCAATAAGTTTAATTTAAAGAGAGATGATTATGTGCTGTATATTGGGAATAGCAAAGAGCACAAAAACACCAGAAGGCTTGTGAGGGCATTTAATATATTTAATGGTAGTCAGGCAGGTAAGAAGAAACTGGTAATGGTAGGAGGTAAAATAGATAAAGAGGTCTTTACCGGTCTGGATACAGAGAATGTAGTATTTACAGGATTTATTGAAGAGTCAGAGAAGGTGGTTTTATTGCAAAATGCCAGATTATTTGTTTTTCCATCCCTAGCAGAAGGCTTTGGCTTGCCAATACTGGAGGCAATGGCAAGCAAAACTGTTATTGCTACATCAAAAATAGCATCATTGCCAGAGGTGGGCGGAGATAGCGTAATCTACTTTAATCCATTTAGTATTGACGATATATCTTTAAAAATACACCGGGGCTTCTTTGACAACACCCTGAGAGAGCAGAAATTAAAATCTTACCAGGAGCATTTAAATCAATTTAGTTGGCAGCAAATGGCTACAGACACCCATTTTATTTATCAGCAATGCATTGATCGTTGATTTAGCGAGTTAGCAGGGGTATAATTACAATTACTAATGTGTCACAGAAAATTTTATTCTTTTAAAAAACCAGAATATCACCATGCCTGTCCATGCTTAAAAATAATGGAAAAATTCTGGTACCACCAACCCCCCACAGACAG
>CAYMEI010000085.1:0-4645 GCA_964389605.1 uncultured Candidatus Saccharibacteria bacterium
ACAATTTTTAAAAGTTGGAATGAAGTTTTTTTGAAGAGTACAAAAGAAATAGAGCTAAAAACTGCTAAAGATGAGCAAAAAGGTTATTATCTACAGTTAAAAATCAAACAAGGCAAAGATCGTTTCTCAATCGACGAAAGAAGTCTTGGTTTTCGCTGGTTTTTTAGCTTTTTACTATTCACTGAATTTAGAAAGGAAAGGAAAGAAGACTTTGGGGAAACTCTTTTTCTTCTTGATGAACCAGCAAGTAATTTACATCAAAAATCTCAACAGAAACTATTAGGAATCTTTGAAAAGCTTTCACAAAAATGCAAAATAATTTACTCAACACATAGTCATCATTTAATAAATCCTAAATATTTAGCTGGAACTTACATAGTGAAGAACAAAGCTATAAATTACGATGAAGAAGAAAATTTTGATCAAAATGAAACCGATATTTCAGCAACTCTTTATAAAAATTTCGTAAGCACATACCCGAATGAAACAGATCACTTCAAGCCAGTGTTGGATGCAATAGATTATATTCCAAGTGATTTTGAATTAACTGAAAAAATTGTCTGCTTGGAAGGGAAAAATGATTACTATACTCTGAAATATTTTCAAGAAGTCATTTTTAATGAGGAAGGTTTTAGTTTTTTATTTTATCCCGGTGCAAGTGTTTCAAAATATGAAGACCTTTTTAGGTTGTATACTGCTTGGAATAAGAAATTTATAGCTATTTTTGACTCTGATAGACAAGGGAAAAAAGAGCAAAAAAGGTATATTCAAGAAATATCCATAGAACTTGAAAATAATATTTTCACTTTAGAGGATATAAACTCTTCTTGGGGAAATTATATGACGGAATCTCTTTTTACTGATTCTGAAAAAATTAGCATTATTCAAACTCTTTTTCCAAAAGAAACAAAGTATAATAAATCAAGATTTAACACAGCACTACAGGATATATTCATAAATAAAAAAAATATTTCTTTATCACAAGGAACAAAAGACAAATTTATTGCTATTTTTGAGTTCATAAAAAAGAGAGTTTAACTTCTTATTAATCGGCGATTACTGGAATTAAATCTAAAAACCCTCCTGAATCAGACTCATTCAAGTACGCCAAAGAGTTTATAATTAATTATGCACAGCATAAACCTGAAGCCGCAAAATGATTACCCTGGATGGCATAACAACGAATACTTAGGTGTATTTAGAGAGATTGTCAGGATTGAGAAAGAGAGTGGAGGGACAGAAAAAGACACCGACGAGGCCTTTGAAAACTTCCTCCAAACCGGCAGAGATGAAGTTTATAGAATATTTGAAGAATACTACTACCCACAATAAAACATAAATGCAAAAGGAGTGTGGTTGTGGGTTTGCTGATGGGGTATAAAATTGATTTCAAAAATCATGCTAAGTCTTTAGTGTAGTTATTGATGAATAATGAATATATTAACCTTAAAGAAGGGCAACAGATACCATCAATAGGGCTTGGTACCTGGCAACTGGAGGGTGATACCTGTATAAAATCAGTAGAAAAAGCTTTGGAATATGGCTACAGGCATATTGATACAGCAGATGCTTATGGAAATCACCTAGAGGTTGGGAGAGCAATTAAAGGTACAGGAATAAACAGGGATAGTTTATTTATTACCTCTAAAGTATGGATAAAAAATCTAAACAGACAGGGGGTTTTTGATACAATAAAGAGGTCTTTAGAAGAGCTGGATATGGATTATATAAATTTAATGCTTATCCACTGGCCCAGTAGGAGTATCCTAATGAATGAAACTTTAGAGAGTATGCAGGAGGCCAAAGAGGCTGGTTTGATCAGGAGCATTGGGGTGTCTAATTTTACAATTGCTCATTTAAAAGATGTCTTAAAAACAGGAATAAGCATAGAAAATAATCAGGTAGAATTTCACCCTAGCTTAAATCAAAAAGAGCTAAAAGAGTTTTGTGATCAAAATAGTATAGTACTAACTGCATATTCTCCTGTTGCTCAAGGGGAAGATATGAAGTTGGGTCTGGTGCAGGATCTGGCACAAAAGTACAGCAAAAGCACCTCGCAGATTATATTAAACTGGCTGGTATCAAAAAAGATTATTGCAATACCCAGATCATCAAATCCGGTTCACATAAAAGATAATCTTGAATCTTTAAGCTTTTTTATAGAAAAAGAAGATTTAGAAAAAATAGATAGTTTAAATACAAACAACAGGATCCTTAATCCTCCTTTTGCAGATTTTGGGTATGGAGGGTAGTAAATAGGATATGATTTTTAAAACAATCTATACAGATTTTATTCTGCTGTCGTAGAATCTGCTATAGCTTTTCTATACCTTTGCAGATCAGTATTCTGTATCAGTAATTTATCTAAACATCACAATACTGGGATCATTTACCAAACAACATATCCTTGAGAACTTTCATTTCTTCCGGATAGATTTTTGCACGCATCACTTTTATCATCAGACTCTCATCCCGGAACCCTTCCGACATGGTAATGTCAATAAATTCATCAAAATTAACAGTCATCACCTGGGTAAGCTCGCCAGGATCAGGCCTGGGGTCGGATACTTTAGTAACACCTCTGCCAATAAATGCATTAAAGCAGGCATCAATCTTACTTCCCCTGGCTTTCCTGTACCAGAAGTCCAGCTTTTCTGCACGGTAACCTGTTTCTTCAAGCAACTCTCGCTCAGCAGCGTCCTCTATGCTCTCGCCATAATCAACAACACCTCCAGGTATACTCATAAATTCACCTCGGTGTGGTTGCTCCTGCCTGACCAGAATAATCTTTTTGTCTGGAGTTACTGGGAGCACCATTGCAGTATCGGGATGCTTAAGATACTCAAAAGTCTGAACTGTTCCATCAAACATCTCTTGTTGCCAGTGGTACACATCAAACATGATCCCTTTAAATACTCTACTGGCCTCAGGTGGAATTTTTGATTTTTTTATTTCTTCGCTCACTATCTGATTTATAATGCATAAGCAGGCAAGGCAAAACAATTAATTTGTTTAAGATTTGCAATTGTTACAGGTGCTACAAGTAAAGACAAAAAGCTTATTAAAAATATTATGCTCCCCATAATTTAAACTGATTTGTTAGCTCATCAACTTTAAATTTTTTTCCATAAACCAGAACGCCCAAAATCTCTAGATCTTTCAGGTTTTTTTCTTTAGTAATATTTATAACTTTCTGATCATCAGAAGTCTCTATCATTTCTTTTGTAAAAGGCACAACACTTAGCTTTTCTTCCTGGGCATTTTTTAAAAGATCTACAAGTTTAGAGTTGCTATTGGTGTACTTTATCATAATGGCGTGGGTCATATTCATTTTAAATTCATGTCCATCTCTAGTTTTTGCCTCATCTGCAAAGTACAAATCTTTTTTTTCTCTACCTGCAAAAGAAGCAGAAAGATGGGCAACAGTGTTTAAAACCTGCCATTCTTCTAAATCCATACCTTTATTTACAACTGCAACTGCCAGATTGGTCTGCCCTGCTTTTTGCTCTTTTAGGGTATTTTCGGGCTTCATAAGTGGAAATAGCGTGGTTTCGCGGATTGTTTTATTGCAAAGAACAGAAAACAGTCTCTCTCCAAATCCAAAACCACAGGTGGGGGGCATGCCATGCTCAAGCATTTCTACAAATTCCCAGTCAGGCATCATAGCCTCATCATCTCCTGCATCAAGGATTTTTTGTTGCTTTCCAAACCTTAGTCTTTGGTCAATTGGGTCATTAAGCTCGGAGTAGCCATTCCCGATTTCGGTTCCTGCTAGGATTATCTGAAATCTTTGTGTTAGTTCCGGATTTTCTTTAACTGCTTTTGCCAATGGGGAAACTCTTTTTGGGTGATTAATCAAAAATACAGGCCCTGCAATTTTTTTACGACAGTACTTCCAGAGGCTATCGGTTAATCTTTCTATGCTTCCACCTTCGTATTTAACCCCAAGTTCTGCCAGCTTTTCTTTTATCTGTTCCTCCGTAGCGGTTAGAATATCTATCCCGGTAGTCTTTAAAACTTCATCTCTGTAGTCTATTTTTTTCCAATTGCCTGCCAGATCAAATTCATATTCGCCTACTTTAAATTGAGTAGTCCCAAAAACCTCTTTTGCAACAGTCCTATACAACTCTTCGGTTAGTTTCATCCCATCGTTGTAATCAGCATATGCCCAGTAAAACTCCATGTTGGTAAATTCCTGCAGGTGGTTAGGGCTGGAGCCTTCGTTTCTGTAAGCTCTGCCAATTTCAAATATCTTTTCAAATCCTCCTGCCATAAGCCTTTTCTGCCACAATTCACCAACAGAGATTCTTAGATATACATCAATATCAAAGTCGTTGTGGTGTGTTATAAATGGAGTCGCCTCTGCTCCGCCTGTTGTGTTTTCTAAAGTGGGGGTTTCTACTTCCATAAAGCCTTTTTCTTGCATAAATTGTCTTGTGGTTTCCCAGAATTTTGCTTTTTTCTCAAAAAGTTCACGAATTTCTGCATTTAAAAATAAATCCAAGTATCTTTTGCGGTATCTTTCTTCTATATCATCAAAATCCTTAAAAATAGACGGGAGGGGTAAAAGGCTTTTTGTCAGTATTCTAATATTTTTGCTTAAAATGCTTACTTCTCCGGTTGTAGTCTTTGTTACAATTCCACT
>CAYMEI010000086.1:0-4494 GCA_964389605.1 uncultured Candidatus Saccharibacteria bacterium
AATACTGGTAAAAAGTAGTAAAGGGTGAGAGTCTATTTTAAAAAAGATAAAACCTTATGACCATACTCAATTAACCAGAATACATACAAACTCTACAAGAGATATCTTATAGGTTTTGTATTACCCACTAAATTTATGATTTAAATTTATTACCATGAATGCATTTACAGTTTATTTTAAATATGTTTTTGAAGAAAAGAAATTATATATTCCGTTTTTAGTTTTTTTAGTAATATCTGTTACCTTTGGTAACCTTGTCCCTCTGACATATGAATTACTAGTAGAGATTATACAGAAGGGTGAGTTTGAAAGATTTCATGAGCCACTTTTGTTAATTACCGGGGCGTTTTTATTTTCTGCTGTTGCCAATTATATTATGGAATGGTTACTTATTCATTTGTATTGGCGTGTTTACAAAGATATGAAAACAGAGGCTGTTTACAAGTTGCTGGAGCATGATCATGCCTACCATGCATCCAAATCTTCCGGAAAACTTGTTACAAAGATAAATAGGCTGGGGAATGCCCTGTTTTCATTTTTTTATATTTTTAATACATGGGTTTTCCGTGGAGTGTTAGATATTATTATTCCAGTAATTTTAATATATTCAATATCCGCCATTGTGGGGTTATCTGTTCTTGGAGTAATAATTGTATGGGCTGTACTGATGTTTTTTCTGGTGAGGTGGAGTCTGCAGCACTACGAAAAAAAGCTACATGAGCCGGAAGAAGCGGAAACTGGAGTGCTGGTAGACAACCTAGCAGGGTTTGGGACGGTTAAGGCATTTGCAAAAGAAGAGTTTGAAAAAAAGAGGTACAAAGATGCTGTAGCCAGAGTTGAAAATACTGATTACAAGGTTGATTTAACCTATAGAATTATAAACATAGCCATAAACACTGTCAGCCTTTTGATAATTGTTGTTTCGGTGTTTTTGATAATGGAGCTTGTAGAGTCAAAAGAGATGTCTTTGGGCCAGGCAGTTGTGATCATTGGGTTTGTGTTCCAGTTTACAGGAAAGTTATTTGGTCTGGTTTATGACTCCAGATCAGTATTTAAGGGTTACACAGATTTTTCATCTTTTGCTGAGATACTACAGGAAAAACCTGAAGTTAATGACCCGGTAAATCCGGTAATACTAAAAAACCCAAAAGGAGAAATAAAATTTAATGATATATTATTTAAGTATGAAGAATCAGTTGCTGTTAAAGATTTAAATTTAACTATTAATTCAGGTCAAACAGTTGCTCTGGTTGGTCCAAGTGGGGCAGGGAAGAGTACGATGATTAAACTTTTATTAAGGTACTATGATGTAGATGAAGGGCAGATCTTAATTGATGGGGTTAATATAAGAGACATGAATCAGAAAAACTTAAGAGACATTATTGGGTTGGTCCCGCAGGATCCTGTCATGTTTAACAATACCATACTTTATAATGTGGGCTATTCTTTGGATAATCCAACAGAAGAGCAAGTGGAGTCAGCCTGTAAAGCAGCTCAAATTCATGACTTTATTTTAACTTTACCAGATAGGTACAAAACAGTAGTTGGAGAAAGAGGTGTTAAGTTGTCTGGTGGGCAAAGGCAGAGACTGGCAATTGCCAGAATGATTTTGAAAAACCCTAAAATAGTGATTTTTGACGAAGCAACAAGTATGCTGGATTCGGAGTCTGAGAGCTTAATCCAGAAGGCATTTTCTGAGCTAAGCAAAGATAAAACAGTAATAATTATAGCCCACAGACTATCTACAATAGTTCGTTCTGATAAAATTATTGTGGTTAATGGCGGTGCAATTGAACAATCTGGGTCACATCAGGATTTAATTTCTGCAGAAGGGCTTTATAAAAAATTGTGGGACATACAGAGCGGTGGATTTATACCAACAGGCTAATTAATTTTACACACAGTGTTTTTGTGGTATGATACTTAAGGATAAGTATCATGATTATAAAAAAAATAAAAATAGAAATAAAAATGTGGTGGAGGAGTAGCCTTTAGCGTAGAAGAGGTTTCCGGGTATTCTACAGTAGATGCCAAGTGGAATTCTGGGGATAGTTATGCCAGATTTAATACTTCTGCAGAGCAGATACATGAAAAACTAGGTTACCAGAATTCTCCGGACTATATTCAGATGAAGTACAGGCTTGCAACTGATAGATATCAAAAAACAGGAACTTACAAAAATGTAGTAACATTTACTGCAACAGCCAATTTATCCGAAGGGCTTAATCCGCTCTGTTTTCCGATGTAAGGATCATAAAGTTTTTATAACTCAATGATTTAAACTAAAAAAGGGCGAATTATCGCCCTTTTTTAGTTCTTCAAAAGACAGGTGG
Source organism: uncultured Candidatus Saccharibacteria bacterium (assembly GCA_964389605.1). Taxonomy (GTDB): domain Bacteria; phylum Patescibacteriota; class DYJS01; order DYJS01; family CAYMEI01; genus CAYMEI01. The sequence continues at coordinate 2,334 of CAYMEI010000086.1, forward strand.
GTTGTTTATTTTAATTCGGCGTCTCCGCCCGCCTCTTTAATAGCTTTCACAAGACTTTCGGCATCTTCTTTTTTAAGTGCCTGAGCTACTGATGTTGGGGCCTGCTCAACCAATGCTTTAGCATCAGCCAGCCCAAGATCAGTTCTTACTACTCTAACAGCTTTTATAACATTAATCTTGTTTTCACCAATTGATTTAAGATTAACATCAAATTCAGTTTTTTCTTCAACTTCTTCTGCTGGAGCGGCAACACCCGGCACTGCACCTGCCATCATCATGGGAGCTGCTGCTGTTACGCCCAGCTCTTCTTCCATCCTGCTTACTAGGTCGGCGGCTTCTGCCAGTGTTAAACTTTTTATGCTTTCTAGCAGTGTATCAATTTTTTTATCGTCTTTTGCCATAATTTTTTAGTTATTTTCTAATTTTTCTTTATAAGAGTTCAAAGTGCCAACAAGCTTTTGACTTACTCCATTTACACTTCTGGCTATTCCTGTTGAGCCATAGTTAATTAAGTAAGACAACTTAGACAGTAGCTCATCCTTAGATGGCAGGGAGGCGTAGCTTTCGATGTCCAAGGCACCCACGACTCTGCCCTCAAAAATTCCACCAATAAATTTAAATTTTTTGGCATCTTTTTCTTTGCTTTTGTTGTACAGGAATTTTAAAAGACCCATCTGGTCTTCAAAGTCGAAAGCACAAATAGTCATACCTGTAAAATCCATTTCTTCCATGTCCTGGTTTTTATAAGCCATAGACATTATGGAATTTTTATAAACTTTTATCCGTCCACCCATTTTTCTTGCCTCTCTTCTGATTTCCTCCTGTTCGGGGAAAGAAAAGCCCGGGTTCTCAAATATAACAACAGTTTGTGCTTTTAGCAGATTATCTTCCAGATCCTGCAGGTCTGATTCTTTTTGTTGTCTGGATTTAGCCATAGTTTTTTAAGTATTTCTTTTTTTGAATGAAGTCAGTCAAGTAAGTACTTTATGCTTTAATTAGTACTACCCAGCATTCAGACGCTTAAGTACCCTTGGCAGGATTTACTTTGATTACCAAAACCTGCTATCTTAGGCGTCGTAACAATACTAACTGGTGTAAATTTAATGGCAATATTTATTTACTTAGACTTTATTTAACCTAAAAAACTGGTGATGACTCAAAAAGAACAGGAAGTTTTATTAGAAAATTTTACCAGTAAAATGAAGAAGCTAATTTTATCTAAAAGACAAGACTACTCGGAAGATACAGATGTTATGAGCAATTTTAAAGTTGCCGGTGATTTATCTGGGCTTGGTTCTGCTATGGAATGCTTGGCACTTATTTCTATGAAAGTTGCCAGATTGTCAGCACTTTTGTCAGAAGGTAAATCTCCCAACCACGAGAGTATGCAAGATTCTCTGGTTGATCTGGCAAATTATGCTTTTTTGCTTAGTGCAATAATATCAGAAGAGTAGGTTTATTGTTTTTCAGGCATTACAATGGCCAAAATGATGTAAATTAATGGTCCGGTACCAAAAAATATAACACCTACCACAAATGCTACCCTTATGATGGTTGGGTCTATATCAAAATATTCGCCAAGTCCTCCACATACTCCAAATAGCCTTTTATCCTTTTTAGATCTTTCCAGTTTTTTCATATGTTTTTAATCATCTAAACAGTATATATCTTATTTTTTTATTCAATTTAGATAACAAGCCACAGACATGTTCATGAGGTTAATTAAACAACTGACTGTGATCATATTTATTAGTGCGATCTTCTACACACTCAGATGAACGAAGCGAAGCTAATTCCCCTTCTCAAATACATGGCAACCTTAGAAGCGAAGCTAATTCCCCTTCCCGTGAACTTATCTTTATCCACAAGTTTTCGTATTCACAGGAGCAGGTTAAATTCCCCTTTCCGTGAAACCTTAGCAGGCTGGCTACGCACAGCCTTAAGCGGTTACGGGGTGGACACCGAAGGTGGACGGGGTATGGATTGTAATCTTACAATATAGATTAACTCATATTTATTCGGGCGGGAGAACCCCGCCCCTACAATAAAATGTAAGTAGCGAAGCCAATTCCCCTCTTGAGGGGTGGCAGACGAAGTCTGACGGGGTGGATAACTCCCTTCCCGTAACCTTAACAGGCGGCTAAAGCACGCCTTAAGCGGT
>CAYMEI010000087.1:0-4382 GCA_964389605.1 uncultured Candidatus Saccharibacteria bacterium
TCAGAGTTAAGATTAAACGGATGGTAAGGGTTGATAGTTGGGTGGGTTTTACAAGCAACCAATAAAAATACTGCAATCAAATGGATTAACTTTTGTAAATAAAGTAGTTTTACTGCATGCTTATTCTAAGGTCAGGTAACAGTCATTCTGTTTGTTATATGCAAGATATTGGACGGAAACCATTTAAAGATTTTTCAAAATCTATAAAAAATCCTTGAAACAATATATATGTCCAGTCAATCTCAAGAATACAAAGAAAGTAATCTGTTTAAAGTTCGTCATACTTGTGAACATATCTTTAATCAGGCAGTAGAAGAACTTTACCCGGGTAAAATAACCAGGGCAATGGGTCCGGTTATAGAAGATGGCTGGTACAATGATTCACGGTGGGGTATAGATGCAAAAGAGGATGCGTTTCCGGAAATTGAGAAACGAATGCAGGAGATAATAAATAAAAATCTCCCAATGATTGAAAAAGAAGTAACAGAAGCTGAGGCTCGCGAAATGTTTAAGGGTAATCCTTTTAAGCTGGAGTTTATTGATGAATATGTAAAGGAAGGGAGAAGGCTGAGTGTCTACTATACAGGTGATCCAGAAAAAGGAACCGATGAATTTGTAGATTTGTGCAAGGGTCCTCATGTAAAATCAACAAAAGAAGTGGGTGCATTTAAGCTTTTAAGTATTGCAGGAGCTTACTGGAGAGGAAGCGAAAAAAACGAGATGCTGACCAGGGTTTATGGAACTGCGTTTGAGTCTCTGGACGATCTGGGAAGGTTTATGAAGCAGAGAGAAGAGCAGGAAGCAAGAAATCATAGAAAACTGGGCAAAGACTTAAAACTTTTCACTATAATTCATGAGGTTGGGCAAGGTCTTCCTGTATGGCTCCCAAATGGATACACAATCAGAAGAACACTGGAAGATTATATGATTGCCTTAGAAAGGGGGTATGGTTACAAGCATATATTAACTCCTAACATTTACAATGAAGAACTTTTTAAAATTTCCGGACACCTAGAGTTTTACAAAGATTCAATGTATGCTCCAGTAGAAATTGATGAAGAAACTTATTACTTAAAACCCATGAACTGTCCTGCAGGTATGATGGTTTATAAGTCGGAAATTCATTCGTACAAAGAACTTCCACTAAAGCTTGGTGAGCTTGGGACTGTTTACAGGTATGAAAAATCTGGAGAACTGCAGGGTTTGCAGAGAGTTAGAGGTTTTACACAAAATGATGCTCATATTTTCTGCACACCAGAACAGCTGGATGATCAGTTTATGGAGGTATTTCATATGCTTCAGGTATTTTATAAAGATATAGGTTTTTCCAATTATAAGTTCAGACTTTCTTTATCTGATCAGGAAAAAGAAAAGTTTAAATTCTGCGGGAGTCGGGAACAGTGGGAACAGGCTGAATCTGCTTTAAGAAATGTGTTGGTAAAAAATAATATTGAATTTACAGAAGCAACTGGAGAGGCAGCCTTTTATGGACCAAAACTGGATGTGCAGGCAGTGAATGTTTTTGGTAAAGAAGACACAATTTCTACAATTCAGGTGGATTTTAACCTGCCAGAAAGGTTTGATTTAACTTACATAAACAGTCAGGGTGAAAAACAGAGACCTTTTGTAATACACAGGGCCTTAATTGGTTCTTTTGAAAGATTTTTCGCTTTCTTGATAGAATATTATGCGGGGGCATTTCCATCCTGGCTTTCTCCGGTGCATGTAAAAGTACTCCCAATTGGAGAGATGCAGTTTGATTATGCAGCAAACATTGACCAGACTCTTCAAAAAATGGGAGAGGAACTTGGAATTAATGTTAGAAGTGAAGTAGACATAAGATCAGAAACTCTGCAGTCAAAAATAAGAGATGCAGCTGAAATGAAAATCCCTTATATTTTGATTTGTGGTAAAAAAGAAGAAGCAGAAGGTACTGTTTCTGTAAGAGTTAGAGGACAGGGGGATGTTGGTACAATGCCTGTTGAAGAGTTTACTAAGCACTTATTAAAAGAAATTAAAGATAAAAAGCTGGAGCTAGGGATATAAAAATAATTAATTCAAAAGATTTCATATTCTTGTTCAGATGGGAATATATTGATAAAATTTACTTGAATGGACAGACTTCTTTTCTATAAAATATGCCCTGCCTGCTACCTTATTCTGAAAAATAATTAAAATCTGTACAAACCCCAAAAACCTGATAAGATTCCTGTGACATGGCAATTGCCTGCCAAAGACTTATTACTCAAGGCTAAGTAGGTAGAAAAAGGATGATTGCGATGTTAATTAAAGGGTAAAAATATATATGTTTAATAATACTAAGTATCCTCGCAAAAAGGGAGGTGGTTATTTTTCTAAAAAGAAAATATCCAAAAAATCAAAAGGCCTGCCAAAGGCATTAAACTGGCAGCTATTTGTAAAAAAAGCAATTCCCACAGAAGAAAGAGATTTTGTTTCTGTGCGGAAATTTAAGGATTTTGGATTTCATCCAAGGTTAAACAAGACACTTGATTACAAGGGCTTTGTATTCCCAACGGAAATACAGGAAAAGACACTTGATTACAGCATGGATGGCAGGGACATCCTAGGTATAGCAGATACAGGAACAGGAAAAACAGGAGCGTTTTTAATTCCAGTTATTGATAGATTGCTGAAAAGCAAGGAGAGGTTTCAGACAATGGTTGTTGTCCCAACTCGTGAACTTGCAAATCAGGTAGAGGAAGAATTTATTTCTTTAAGCCACAGTATGCGGCTTTTTTCCGTCTGTCTAACAGGAGGCACAAGCGTTGGGAGGAATATCAAGCGACTGAATATGTTCAACCATATTATTATTGGCACACCAGGAAGGTTAATAGATATGGTAGAAAGAGATGCATTAGATTTATCCGTCATAGAAGTGCTTATTCTGGACGAGTTTGACAGAATGCTTGATATGGGATTTGTTGATGATGTTAAGTTTTTGATGAGCCAGATGAAAAGTAGAAAGCAGACAATGCTTTTTTCCGCCACTATAGATAAAAAACTTAAGCCGCTGATTGATCAGATACTGGACAACCCTTTTGAGGTGATGGTTGGAACTGGTGAAAAAGCAAGTGAAAATGTGGAACAGGATATTGTAAAAATAGAAAGGGGGGAGAATAAGTTTGACAGATTGCTGGGCATGATGAATCAGCCAGACTTTAATAAAGTCCTTATATTCACCGAAACCAAGAAAAGTGTTGACGATCTGCACTATGATTTAATAAAGGCCGGGATAAAAACAGATTTAATTCATGGAGACAAGACTCAAAGATCCAGAGAAATGGCTTTAGTAAAATTCAAGGAAGGTAAAATAAGGGCTCTTGTTGCAACAGATGTGGCTGCCAGAGGATTAGATATAAAAGGAGTCAGTCATGTAATTAATTACGAAGCCCCAAAAGATTATCAGAGTTATGTCCATAGAATTGGAAGAACGGGTAGAGCCGGTAAGAAAGGTTATGCCTATACTTTTGTAGAATAAAAAAATTAAAAATCTACAATTCAATAAGTACAGCAGAGTTTCCAGTATAGATTTATCTTTCATTCCAGCTGACTACGGCTATCTAAGGAGTTCAGCCCGGCATGGATAGACAGAGTGCAAGTAGATGGTTTTGATAGTGATGAGCACCCTGCTTATGACCTCACCCTCGCCCACATGTTTAAAAACTTTAAGCAGATATACTACTATGCTCTTTAGGTAAACGAAAGTGACAAGCCAAATTTCCATCTGCAGAGGGGCACCCGTAGGGTGGGGTGTTTTTTAAAGCCATCAGAGACCACCTCGTCGCCACCCTATCTACAGATTACCCTTACCTGCAAATCACCACTTTCTATTTAAGGGTATGCTACTACTGTAGGGGCGGACTCGTGTGTCCGCCCAATACTGTTTTAAGCTTTATTATAAGGGCGGGAGAACCCCGCCCTTATAAATCTGAATTAATCTATTCTGTGTGCTTACAAATCATACCTCGTCAAATCCGTTGGATTTGCCACCTCTTTCAGGGAACTCACCCTTACCCACAAGTTGTCGTATTCAAAGAAGAAGACTAGATTCTCCTCTGAAGCGCATAAGCCGTCCTGATAAGGTGCGAGAGGGGTGTCACCGATAGGTGATGGGGTATTTCTGTTGAAGTTATCAGGGACTACCCCGTCCGCTTTCAGTGTCCACCCCTTCTGGGAAGGGGAATTAGCTTCGCTACTATCATCTGATGTATAGAAGGGGGCACTAAAATTACCCTCTAAAGCAGCTTTGGGCGTGCAGAGCAGTTCTGTGCGTGGTGTGTTTTCCACCTGTTAAGGTGTAACCGCTTAGAACCTGTCTCAAACCCTAAATCATTTAGAATAAAAATATGACAAACTACACA
>CAYMEI010000088.1:0-4248 GCA_964389605.1 uncultured Candidatus Saccharibacteria bacterium
TTTGGGTAGTTTATAGTGGTTGTGTGCCAGTGGTTTGTGGGGGTTGGTAGTACCGAATTTAGATTACCCCTGAACCTGAGAAAAACAGAGACAATCCAGAATTCAAACCAGTTCATAAAAGATGGGTAGTAGAGAGAACAAATGCATAGAGTGAGAAGTGTAGAGTTCTATGGAAGAACTGTCAAAGATTGATCTCTATCTCTGTAGTTAAACTTCAGCTTTGTCTTGTCAGAGTTAAGATTAAACGGATGGTAAGGGTTGATAGTTGGGTGGGTTTTACAAGGAAATGGGTAGGATTATCAGTAAACCCTGCTTTGATCTTGTATGGATGATCAAGACCTGCAGTCAAAATATGGAAGCTATTGAATATACTATTGATAAAAAATCGATTTTCTGGAAGCGGTAAGAATATATAAAATCAATGGTTGCCCCTTCTTGTAGAATTAAAAAGACGGACAAGAAAAACAAGAACCTAGTTATGGGTAAAATAATCGCATCAGGAATTTAAGAAATCTATGAATTCTTAGCTATATAGGATTACCACACTCATCCTCTTAAATATAAAGGCTTTCTCTCTTCTTCTTCCTGCTCAAATTGAGCCTTAAGTTGTGCCAGCTCTCTTTCTTTTTGAAATTCCTGCTTAATAGAATCTTCAAACTCTTTCTGGTCCAGAGACTTTTTAAGCTGATTTATAAATTCATCTATAAGTAAAAATTCTTTTACCGGGTAAATGAACATATGTTCACCTTCAAATGCCGTGAACACCAGCTTCACACCACCAACCCCAAGCAACACATCAACTCCTTTTTGTGAGTGCAAAACTTGAGCTATATTTTTTATTGAACCAGTAACTTCTTTTCTTTCAAACAATGCTGGCTTTGTTACATCTACAATTTCGCTGCCTGTAATAATAAATACATCCTGCTTCCAGAGCAAAAATATATTCAAAGAAGCCCCAACTATAAAACCACCAATAAGCATGAGCCCTGTCACAACCACAAATCCGAAACCCTGAAAAATCCCAAAAATAAACATCGCCAGTAAAATCAAAACAGCAGCTATCACAAAGAGTATTCTTTTCCAGAAGTAAAGTGGATGCCTGTGAATAACTTTCAATATTTCACCTCCAATGGTTTCATTTGGGTATATAAGAACCCTCTTCCTTAGCCTAGTCCACCACCCGGATGCTTTCTTTTTGGCAAGAGATTTAAAATCTGGTGTCTTCAAAATTCTTTTCTGCTAATTCTTTTTCTGCTTTTTTTATAATATCCAGAACATTATTTAAGCTTTCAAATTTTTCTGAAGAAAATATTCTTACCTTTGGAGTCTTCCTTAGGTTTAGATTTTTAAATATTTTCTTCTCCATGGTACTTTTCTTTTTTTGTATAGTATTAAGCATGCTATCAGATTTTGGGAAAATACTTAAGTAGATATCTAAAAAATCAAGATTGGAAGATAGTCTGGTTGCTGTTACTGATACAATAACCTTTGGATTTTTAACAATTTCGGATATATATCCACTTACCTCCTGGTGTATGAGCTCTTTCACTCTTTCAAATCTTTTTTGATCCATACTTGATTTTTCTATAATCTTTTTAAAATATTAATTGAAGAGTTAAACTTTAAGCTTGTCAGTTTATAATTATTTTTGTGATAGAAGCTTTGTTGGCTCATAATTAATTGATTTTAAATTTAAACTTAAAACAAACCATTCTGTTTAGTATGCATTAATATTCTTAAAAAAATGAAAAACACACAAACCATTCAAGAGAGAGTTCTCAGCAAGCAACTTGGATTAAAATATCAAAAAAACGGAGTCAGGATTATTCCAATTGGAGGTTTTGACGAAATAGGACGCAACTGTCTGGTTATAGAGTATGGAGACGATATGCTGGTAGTAGATATGGGCACAGACTTTGCAGACTCTGAAACACTTGGGGTTGACCTGATTGTGCCAGATATTGATTATATTGTTCAAAATAAAGAAAAGGTGCGCGGAGTATTAATAACTCATGGTCACCTAGATCATATAAACGCTGCTCCATATCTGTTTGATAAAATAAAAGATTTTGATTTTTACGGTAGAGAGCTGGCAGGAGTCTTAATTAAAAACAATATTGCAGACAAGGTCAGCCAGTCTGCTGCCAGTGAATTTAAATACAACAATGTTAATTTAAATGAAAAAATAAAGCTGGGCGTATTTGAGGTAGAATTCATTCATACTAATCACTCAATACCTCACTCAACAGCCATAGCAATCCACACACCAGAAGGCATTATTTTTCATAGTGGGGACTTTAAGGTGGATTATTCTCCTGTCAATGAACCTTTTATTGATCTTGGAAGAATGGGGGAAATAGGAAATCAGGGGGTAATGCTCGCGTTAGTAGACTCAACTGGTGCCAAAAAAGCAGGACACTCTTTTTCTGAGTCTTCTGTAGGAGATGAACTTTTTAATGTATGCTTAAAAGCTCCCGGCAGGGTTGTTATTGCCACTTTTGCATCAGAAATGGGAAGATTTCAGCAGGTGATAGATGTTGCAGCCAAACTTGGAAGAAAGATTTTAGTAGATGGAAGAAGTATGCTGAACTTTGTTGAAGTAGCCAAAGAGCTTGATTTGTTAAAAATTCCAGAAGGGATAATTATTGAGTCCAAGTTTATAAATAAAATACCCAGCAACAAAGTAATTGTAGTTTGTACAGGTGCTCAGGGGCAGGAAAATGCTGCACTTAGCAGAATGGCAAAAGGAGAGCATAGATTTATAAAAATAGTTCCTGGCGATACGGTTATATTGTCATCTTCGGTTATTCCTGGTAATGAAATACCTATCCAGAATATGATGGATAATCTATTTAAGCTGGGAGCAAATGTAATTACCAATGATATTGTAGATGTACATGCCACAGGACACGGACATCAGAATGATATAAAAACACTTTTAGCACTTTTAAGACCTAAATTTCTTGTTCCAGAACACGGAAACAGAAATTTCAGAGAAGCAAATAAACAGATAGCTACTTCTATGGGTTTCAAGCATGAATCAGTGATACTTGCAGATAATGGATCGGTTGTTCAGTTGGAAAATGGTACAGCCAGACTACTCCCGGAAAAAGTAAAGGCTACGCGTTCGTTTGTTGATGGAGTAAGCGTTGGAACAATGCGTGATGCAATATCCAAAGAAAGGCTTGTGCTTGCATCAGAAGGATTTCTGGTGGTTATTCTGCTAATTGATGCAACCAGTAAAAAACTTATTTCTAATCCGGATATTATAACCAGAGGAACAATTTATATGAAAGACCAGATGGATCTGGTTTCTAATATAAGAGCCAAGGCTAAAAAGATTTTTGATACTCATGCAATAGGGATGGGTGACTGGGCAGAAGGCTTAAAGAAAAGACTCAGAGATGAGCTTGGAGACCTGTTTGAAAAAGAGGTCAAGAAAAGCCCCCTCATTGTTCCTGTTATAAAGGAGGTGAGGTAGTTTTTGAGTAACTCATAATTTTTTTGCGTCCTGCTCTGGAATAAATATTACTGCTTCTATATTTATATATAATTTCTGTTCCACTATCTTGGGGAACGCTAATGGATATAAGATTTTCTGGTACATTTAATTCAGGCAAATTCCAGTACAACACTGCCAGTACTAATAATATTTTTTAATTCAAAGATTTTATTCTAGAGTGTCTCTGTAGGTTCTGCATAAAAAATGTGCACAATTTTGAATAATAAAAGAATCTACAGGTAATATTAAGTATTAAGATTATGTTAAAAAAGTTATTTGTAGCAAGTCTTAGTTGGGAAACAACTAATGACGATTTAAAAAATCTGTTTGAAGAAAATGTATGCCTCATAGAGAAAGCATACATAATAAGAGACAAAGAAACAGGGAAATCCAGAGGCTTTGGATTTGTGGAGCTTGATGAGACAAATGTGGAAGAAGCCATTAGGGTTTTAGATGGTATGGAGTTCATGGGACGCACAATAGTAGTGAAAGAGGCGGAAGAAAAAAAACCTCCAGAAAAAAATTATAAAAAAGAGATCGGTGGTGATGATTATAGCTTAGTAGCATAGCCAGCAAATTTAAAAGTGGGATGTGTGCAATCCTGCTTTTTTTGTTTGCAAAAAACTGGAAATGAAAAATTAATCTGCAGACTGTTTTACCATCCCCCCCTGTAGCAAGCATAAATAAAAAGCTATAAAACCCACCCAAAATCTCCCAGAAACAGAAAGCTCATATAGCTTACACAA
>CAYMEI010000089.1:0-4231 GCA_964389605.1 uncultured Candidatus Saccharibacteria bacterium
GGAAATTTATAATGAAGAATTTAACTTTTGAATCATGAATGCATATTTTTATGGACTAGGGAAAAGAAAAACGGCTGTAGCTAAGGTTAGATTAACCGAGGGAGGATCCAAATCTACAGTTAATGGTGTTAGTGTTAATGAATACTTTCCAGGGGAATATGATCAAAAAGTATTACTCTCTCCATTTGAGACTCTGGATATGCTGAATAAGTTTTCTTTTTCTATAGTTGTCAGGGGAGGAGGTAAAAATGCACAGCTAGAAGCATGCAGACACGGTATAACACTGGCATTAATAAAGTACGATTCCGGTCTAAAGCATTTTCTAAGACAATCCGGGCTTATAACTAGGGATCCAAGAGCAGTTGAATCCAAGGTAGCAGGAAAAAAGAAAGCAAGGAGATCGCCTCAGTGGAGTAAGAGATAAGCAGTTGAATCCTAGAGAAATATTAGAAATTTTTGTTGTAAATGAAGAGCTCAGGTCTTTCATAATGCCTATAGTTTATGCTATTTTGGGAGTATGGGGTATGACTGCTATATTTATAATTATTGATTCAGTTAAATCATTTGATAATAAATTCAACGGTTTTTTAATTGGACTCACTTGCTCCATTATAGTTATTCCGGGAGTTTTTTTGTATTTCTTTTTAAAACCGGATCGGGGGGGAGATTCTCCTGCAAGTTTTGTGCAACAGTGTAGCAGGTGCAGAACAAGGCATTTTGCCACATCCAAGTTTTGTTATCAGTGTGGAAATCAGATGCTGAAAGAGTGCGAGTCCTGTCATTTTTTTCAGGATTATTCTTACAGATATTGTATTAATTGTGGCAGCTCTTTTGAGGTGCAGAAAAAAGCAGTGAACGGGTCACAAAAAGAAAAAATACCTGCCCTGACGGGAGCTTATATATCAGAAGAAGATAATTCATTTGTTCCAATTATTATTAAGAGGCTGCTAAGCATAGAATGATAGACTTTTCCAGGTTACAGGATTTAGATTTTTATCTAAGAAATCAGCCAAAAGAATTTGGGGATATTGATTCCATTATCACAGTTTATTTTTTAACCTCTGCATTAGTTACAAGTATTTTTTATTTCTTATCTGATATAAAAAAACAAAAATACTATTATAAATTTGTTATGGAGCAAATCTCATGGCTTCTGGCATTTTTAGTGGTAGTAAATTTGTTTGGCATGTTTTTACAGCTTGCCATGTTTGAGCAGGTAGTCGAGTTTGGATTGAGCATGAGAGTGTGGATTATTGCTACAGTCTTAATTCAAATATCATTAAATGTTTATTTATTATTATTTAAAATACCTGGAGCTAGAAAAGATTTCCCTAAAAATAAGTAAGATAGTTAAGATATCAAGATGAATGCAAGCAATATATTAAAGTTTACACTAGGGTTTATTTTTGGATACACCCTAATGTTTTCAAGCACAGAAATTTCAGAATTTAAATTATTAAAATGATAAAGATTAAGCTCAGGAGGAAAGGAAAAGTACACTATCCAACTTACAGGTTAGTTGTAGCAGAGGCCAGAGATACTCTCAATGGGTACGCATTAGATGATTTAGGGTTTTATAACCCCCACACCAAGGAGATGAAAGTAGATACAGATAAGGCTTCTGACTGGATTAAAAAAGGTGCCCAGCCAACAAAGACGGTACAGTATGTATTGTTTAAATCTGGATTAGAATTTAAAAATAAGAAAAAAGTAAAAAAGTAAAAAATAAGAAAAAAAGATGACACAGAATTTAGATTTAGAATTCGTAGAGTTTGTTGTAAAAAACTTGGTAGATTTTCCGGAAAAGGTTGTTGTTACAAGAAAAATTGATGACAGGGGTGTTTTATTGCTTATAGACAGCATAGACCCAAGAGATATTGGCAAGATAATTGGAAAAGGTGGAAAAGTTATCGAGTCTTTAAGAAATCTGGTGAGGGTTCTTGGGATGAGATTACATACAAAACTTCACCTTAAGATAAATGAACCTGAAGCACACGAAAAATATGGATCCACCACTTTTGCAGGGCCTGATGACAGAGGACATAGCACCGGGCTTGAAAATAAAGAAGAAGCATCAGCTTCTACGGAGTACGATCCTATGAAGGGTGGTATATAGTATCAATAGTAGCCATAGTCTCAGGCAGGAGGTTGAAAAACCTCCTGCCTTTTAAATATAGCAGGTGGTCTAGGCATACTAAAACTTTTATAATATGTACTTGCAACGGTTCTTCTTTGCGTTTCTCACGCTAAAATTAAAGCCTGCTCTCCATTCCGAGGCTTAACAGGTCATAGATTAGATTCATCCTGATTCTATATCTTTTTATACAATTCTTGTATCTCTCGGAATTAATTTTAAAAAACATAGATATGAGCATGCTTAATTTTTTGTGATTGATAAAACATAAAAAACCAGTGTAGACTGGAAGTAAGCCACTAAAATATTGAAGCCCTGCCAGCAAAGAACCTTGCAGACAGAAGTATGCTCAAGTATCTTGGTATGTCTGTTAAGAATTGTAAGTCTTGATCTTGATTTAGCGGAGAGACAGGGATTCGAACCCTGGGTAGGTTTCCCTACGCACGCTTTCCAAGCGTGTCCATTCGGCCACTCTGGCATCTCTCCTCTCCATCCTTAAAATAGATAATATCTGTCAATGTTCAATAGTGCTGTGATAAAGCATCAGAATAATTTTGAACGAGTAGTATTTTCTGGATACTGCAATTGGCGTTCAATAGATTATCCACACCACACAACCTGCAGACAAGCCCAGACTGGGTGAGCAGGTTAAAAACACTAGGAAGAGAAAATGCCCGGCAAAAATTAAAACAGACTGGACTATCATTAAAGCAGATTGACCAGAAGCCTGAGTACTTTCAGGCAATCAACTGTAATAACCACCGGTAATTTGAAAATCTCCACAGAACTTAGACACATCTATTATTAGTGTAATCTCCAGAGACCCTTGGAAAGCCAGACTCGGGGAGGGGTGTTTTCTGTTGCTCAGTATAACTACTACAGGGGCGGACACGGGTCCGCCCCTGTAGTAATGGTGGAGAGTAGCAAGGAACAAAATTTCTATTCCCTGTTCTTAAACAGAAGGTACTGACCTGTGGGTAAAGGATAAGAAGTCTCTAGGGGGACGGAACTTTGTATTATTTGATTAAAGTTCTTATAATGGGTAGAGATAATCTTAATAAAAGCCCGCCTGGCATTTAGATATCTATAAGCTATTTTGATTTCTACCTGTTTTTTTATTTTTGAATATGCCAAAATCTGATATTAAGAATAATACCAGACTGGCAGTTATCATTATATCTGCAACATTTACCACTGACCATGAAAATATATTCAAAAAATCTACAACATGCCCCCTGAGCAATCTATCAATTATATTTCCTACTGCCCCGGCTATCAATAGGCTTGAAAGCAGTGGATATCTATTAAATATTTTATTCTTATAAAAGTAGTAAATCAATAAAACAAAAGCAACAATCACAAGAGGCACTACAATCCAGTGTCCTGAAAAAAAGCTTAAAGCCACACCCGAATTTTTTAGATACTCAAATTTAAATACAGGACTCAAGTCCAAAAAATTATTCAAATCTGGACGAAGATTTAAGAATAGTATCTTTGCCCCTTGGTCTAGAAGCAAAAAAATGAAAAATAAAGAGAGAAACGTTTTCAATTCTCTGTGCTTACAATTCTTCCATTTTTCATATTGTATACCTTGTCAGGACGAACAGACTTCGAAAATTCTAGGTAGTGTGATACTACTAAAAAAGATGTTCCCTGTCTCTGTAACTCCCTGATAATATTCTTTGCCATAATTCTACCCTCAGGATCGAGACCGGAATCTACTTCGTCAAGTATCACGAACCCAGGTCTTAAAATTACAATCTGGGCCAACTCTGCCTTTTTCTTCTCTCCCCCGCTAAAGCCCTCATTCAAATTACGCGCTGAAAAGAAGTCGGGCATATCAAATTGCTGCAATTGTTTTTGGCAATATTTTTTAAATTCGCCCACATCCATCTTTTGATCCGGATGTAAAAAATCAAAGCTGGTTTTCAGAAATTTAATATAACTCAGCCCCTCCACGGAAGACGGTTGCTGAAATTGCAAAAATATTCCTCTGCTGGATACCTCCGAAGTACAAAGTCCCACAATATCTTCTCCAAGAAATGAGATGCCCCCGGTCTCTATAACACAGCCTGTATCCCTTAATAGTGTTCTGGC